>JAFDME010000052.1 GCA_019306075.1 Deltaproteobacteria bacterium
CAGGGCACTGAAATGTGGGGAATTAACCGTATCATAATTCCTGTACTTTCGGCGTGGGACGTCTACACTGCAAATGGAGTTGTACTTACCCTCGGACTGCTTGTCGGCCTCTACCCTGCTCTGCGGGCCGCCCGTTTCAGTCCGGTGGAGACCATGAGATATCTGTAAAAGCAAATGCGGGCCGGGAGAATTTTATGCCGATAGTTGAAGTTGAAGGGGTCAGTAAAATTTATCACCAGGGAAAAACCATCTTCAAAGCCCTTGATGATGTCTCACTCTCCATCAATAAAGGTGAATTTACCGCTCTTGCCGGCCCCTCCGGTTCCGGCAAAACAACACTTCTTAACCTCACTGGCGGTCTTGACCTTCCCGACAGCGGCAGGGTTCTGCTCGAGGGGTGTGACTACGCCACCATGAGCGACGGCAAACGTGCAGATCTCAGACTTCAAAGTATCGGCTTTATTTTTCAATCCTATAACCTTATTCCTGTCCTTACCGCCGCAGAAAATGTAGAATTTATCCTGCGCCTGCAAAAGATTGACAAAGAGGAACGACGCCAGAGAGTGCATGCCATACTGGATGAGGTTGGACTGAAGGGGAGGTACAACAGCAGGCCTGATGAACTGTCCGGCGGCCAGCAGCAGCGGGTGGCCGTTGCCCGGGCCATTGTTTCCAACCCGTCTATTGTACTTGCCGATGAACCGACCGCAAATCTTGACTCCAAAACGGGGGAAAAACTCCTCGACCTGATGAAAAAGATGAATGAGCAGCGCCAGGTGACTTTTATTTTTGCAACCCATGATCAGATGGTGATGAATTTTGCCGAACGCATACTATTCCTCCATGACGGCAGAATAGCGAACGATCAGAAAAAACAATGAAAGTATGGCCTGTTCTCTCTCTTGCCGCTTTTCTGCTGGTGATACAGACTCCGGCCTCAGCCCTTGAATATGAGCTGACAGGCCATGTTCGCGGACAATCATCCCTTGCATGGTACCCTGAAAACCACATCCTCTCCCGGGCAGAAGGCCAACAGTCATTTTTTGATTCCGCCGTCGACTTCAGAGTGAATTCCAGCATCTTTCTCTCAAATTACCTCAACTTCAATTTTGCCTATGAGGCCGCAATAGCAGGAGGACAGAGCAGAAAAGCGATATCACGGCTGCCACTGGAAGATGAATTACTCCAATTGTTCAGACCTGCTGTACCGTCAGATGATGGACAGCTGTTTTCCCTCACCCATGTTTTTGCCAGAAATGATGACTATATCGGTTATCACCGCATAGACCGCCTCTCTCTGTCACTGGACACCGATTATGGAACCATCGCAGCGGGCAGGCAGGCTTTGACCTGGGGGAACGGACTGATATTCAATCCTCTGGATCTGATTAACCCCTTTTCCCCCACCGATATTATACGTGACTATAAGGCTGGAGCCGATATGCTGCTCTACCAGGTTGGAGGAAACCGGATTACTGATTTTCAGCTGGTCTACGTACCGAGAAGAGATCCTGAAACAGACCAGCCTGAAAGTTCCCTCTCCACATTTGGTACCAGGCTGCAGATATCTTATCACGAATTGGATTTTGACCTCCTGGCCATTAAAAACTATGAGGACCCTGTAATCGGAGCGGAGTTGACGGGATATATCGGTGATGCCGTTTTCCGTACCGATTTTTCAATCACCCTTGCAGAAGGTGATAACAGTGAACAGCACTACCTGTCAGCTGTTGCCAATATCGACTACTCATGGACATGGGAAGAGAAAAACTGGTATGGTTTTATCGAACTGTATCATAACGGATTTGGCGCGGACAACCCGATTGATGCCCTGCAGAGCGAAGATCTGACAATACGTCTTCTACGCGGAGAACTCTTTGTAACCGGCAAATGGTATCTTGATGGAATGCTCCGCTATGAAGCGCATCCTCTTGTCAACTGCTTTACTTCCATTATTATTAATCTTAAAGATGGATCTTTTCTCCTGCAGCCCCGTATCACCTGGGATATGAGCGATTCAGTTCAGCTTACCGGCGGTATTAATCTACCCGTTGGCAGAAGCGGGGATGAATTCGGTGATATTGAGTATCCACAGGAAGATATATCTTCAGGCCGTGGAGTTCAGGGGTATGCTCTGGCCACCTGGTTCTTTTAGATTATATGGTTGACACCGTAAGGATTTGAGAATCTGCCAACCACAAAATCTAACGGTTAACACAATTTCCGAGGTGTAACTAAAAAGTCTTCCAACTTGTCGGGTTAAACTTTTCTTCTGGAGAAATCATGAGAAGATTATCTACATTTTCAGACAGATATAAAAATGCAGTTGAGATCTTTATGGCGGGACTGCAGGCGGTGGCACCAGGCCCTGCGATAAAACACTTCTGTCAACTGGATGGAGATCTGCTGACAGTAGATAATCAGAAATATGACCTCAACCAATTTGAAAAAATCTTTGTTCTGGGAGCGGGAAAAGCCGGTGCCTCAATGGCAAAGGCGATTGAGGAAATCCTTGGTAATCGCATTTCTGCAGGGATTATCACCGTCAAATATGATCACCTGGAAGAACTAGAGAGAGTAAAAATTCAGGAAGCGGGTCATCCGGTTCCCGACCGGAATGGCCTTGATGGTGCTCGTGCAATCCATCAGCTCGCCTCTTCTGCTGATGAGAAAACCCTGGTTATCTGCCTGATTTCGGGTGGAGGATCGGCCTTAATGGTGCTCCCCGCCGAAGGTATAACACTTGAGGACAAGCAGGAAACTACACGAATTCTCCTGGCAAGCGGTGCCGCTATCCAGGAAATCAATACGGTACGAAAACATCTTTCCGCCATCAAGGGAGGGGGACTGGCCCGGGCGGCATATCCGGCAACCCTGATCACTCTGATCCTCTCCGATGTTGTCGGTGATAATCTTGACAGTATCGCATCAGGCCCCTGCGTCCCTGATCACGGCACCTTTGCCGACTGCAAAACCATATTTACCCGATACTCCATCGAGGATAAGATCCCGGCCGGAGTTCTGTCTCGTATTGATGCGGGTATTGCCGGTGCTGCTGCCGAGACGCCAAAGGCCGGAGAACCATTTTTTGAAAAAACACAATCTGTTATTGTAGGAAATAACTTCAAGGCACTGCTGAAAGCCAAAGAGAAGGCGGATCAACTGGGCTACAACAGCCTGCTGCTCTCCTCCATGATAGAGGGAGAAACGCGGGATGTCGCTGCTAACCATATAGCAATCGCACGGGAAATTCAGCTCCACGGCTACCCGCTGCAGCAGCCGGCCTGTATTCTCTCCGGCGGCGAAACTACAGTAAGGATAAAGGGGGCAGGAAAGGGAGGAAGAAATCAGGAATTTGTCCTGGCTGCTGCCCTGAAACTGACAGGAATGAAAAATGTTGTTGTTTTAAGCGGCGGCACAGACGGCACAGATGGCCCCACAGATGCGGCTGGGGCCTTCGCGGATGAAACTACCCTGCAGCGGGCGGAAAAAATCGATTTCAAGCCCCAGGAATACCTGGACAACAACGATTCATACCATTTTTTTGAGGCCCTGGGTGATCTCTTTAAAACCGGACCGACCAATACCAATGTGATGGATCTGCGCATTATTCTCATTGAAACATGACCTGCTGTTACAGTTCTGTTTCCCGGCACCATTCATAACCATTCCTGAACATCTGCATCCAGGGGGATACCTCCAGTTTTTTCATCTCTTCCGGCAGATAATGAGCCTGCCAGGGGAGGAATACCCTTTCCGGGTGGGGCATCAGGGCCAGATGTCTGCCGTCAGCGGAACAGAGCCCTGCCAGACCTTCAGCGGAACCATTGGGATTAAACGGGTATTTCTCTGTTGCCTTTCCATCATCATCAACATAGACAAGCGGCACCAGTCCCCCTGTTTTCGCTTTTTGCAGAATTGTCCTGTCGGGGAAATGAAGCCGACCCTCACCATGATCCACATGAATGCCAAAGACCAGTCCCTCCATACCTTTAAGCATCATGGCCTGGCTCTCCTGCACCTTTACTGTGGCCCAGCGGGACTCAAAACGGCCCGAGCTGTTCCTCACAAACCGGGGCTGTCTCTCCGCTGCTAGCGCCGGCTCGGGAACCCATCCCAGCAGACCAAAAAGCTGGCAGCCATTACAGACTCCGAGGGTAAAGGTATCCGGTCGATTATAAAACTCATCAAACATCCTTTTAAGACGGGGATTGAAAAGAATAGTTGCCGCCCACCCTTTTGCAGACTCAGGCACATCGGCATAGGAAAAGCCCCCCACTGCGGCCAGTCCCCTGAACTGATCCAGGGTTACCGTCCCCGCAAGAAGATCTTTCATACAGATATCCCAGGGCTCAAAACCGGCCATATAAAAGGCGGAACTCATCTCACGATCGGAATTTGAACCTTCGTCCCTCAATATTGCAACTTTTGGTTTAACCGTTTGTGTCAAGAGTTCCACAGGGGCCGGGCTCGGCGTAAAACTCAGATGATAGGAGGGACCTTTGCGGTCATAAATATTCTCCTTTTCCTCGTCCACACAACCAACTTCCGCCTGCAGCCGCTCAAGCTGATAACTCGTCTCCTCCCACCAGCTCCTCAACACCACCATCTTCTCATCAAGGACAGATTCACCGTTAAAGCTTACAAGAACCCGTTTCTCCGCGGTAGTCCGACCTAGTTCCATGCAGGGAACATCTGCCGCAGCCAAAATCCTCTCAACCTCTTTCCGGTTTTCCCCGCTGCACTCAACAACCAGGCCGAGTTCTTCAGAAAAAAGTGTCTCAAAGGCTCTCTCCGTCCCATTCAAACTTACCTCAATACCACAGTTGCCGCTGAATGCCATTTCCAGCAGGGTTGTAATCAGCCCACCGTCACTGCGGTCATGACCGGCGGAGATCAATCCCTGTTTTATCAGCTCCTGTACCGCCGAAAAACCGTTTTTCAGCAAGAGGCCATCTTCAACGTCAGGACTCTCATCCCCTGTCTGTCCCAGAACCTGGGCGAGCCCGCTGCCGCCGAGCCGGTTGCGTCCGGAGGCCAGATCGATAAAAAGCAGGCGGGAGCCTGGATACTTAATGTCAGGAGTAATAATTGTCCTGATATCAGGTACCGCTGCATAGGCAGAGATGACAAGCTCACGGGGAGATTTAACAGTCTCATCTCCAACCATGGTTGCCATGGAAAGACTGTCTTTTCCTCCATCTGCGGCCATCCCAACCTCAATCATCAGATCCCGCATGGCCCGGGCAGCGTCATAGATGGCTGCACCTTCACCAGCTAGTTTTGGTGCCCACATCCAGTTAGCCGAACATTTTATCTGCAGAGGATCCTCTATTTTTGCCCATACCATGTTGGTCAGTGCCTCGCCCACAGCCATTCGTGCGCCTGCCGCAGGATCCACCAGCATCTTGATCGACTGCTCTCCGATGGCTGTGGCAATCCCGGTAAAACCAAAATGACTCTGAGCCACCACCGCAACATCACTCACGGTGAGCTGCAGGGGGCCACAGCACTGCTGTCGGGCCACCAGTCCCGTCACCGCCCTGTCGACCTTATTGGTCAAAAATCTTTTTGAACCGACGGAGACCAGGCGCAGTACATCTTTTAAGGCGGAAGCAACCGTCAAATCAGCAGGAATAGTGACAGGGATGCCGCCTGACGATATCCTCTTGTCGGCAAAGGTTTTCTGGGGAATATCACCGAGCAGCGCCTCAAGATCAATATCTACCGGAGTGGAGTCATCTTCGCTGTCATGAAGAACAAACCTGAGATCACCGGTTACCTCACCCAGGAGTTCGCAGTTGACCTTCTCTCTTTCACAGATTGCCTGGAACTGTTCAATATTCGACCGCCTGATCAGAAACCCGTTTCTTTCCTGGTATTCAGCCACATAAATTTCCAGGACCGACATGGTGGGGTCACCTACCCTGATATTCCTGATTTCAACACGTCCGCCCGACTTTTCAACCAGTTCCTTCAACACATTGGCCGGCCCGCCTGCACCCTGATCATGAATAACATCAATCAGCGTCCTGTCACCCATCTCGTTACAGGCACGGATGACCCGGTTCATTTTCTGTTCCATCTCCGCATCACCACGCTGCACCGCGTTGAAATCCAGAGCTGATTCATTTTCACCCTGCAGCATGCTTGACGCCGCTCCCCCGCCAAAGCCAACGCGATAGGCAGGGCCACCCACCTGAACGATGAGCATCCCCTTTTCTTCTCTCGCTTTCTCCGTATGGCTGGCGTCAATCTGTCCAACCCCTCCGGTGAACATTATCGGCTTTAAAAATCCCCATCTTTCGCCATTTTCAAGACGCATATCAAAGGACCTGGTAAAACCCTGGATAAGTGGTTCACCAAATTTATTGCCATAGTCGGAGGCACCATTGCTGGCCTCAATCTCTATCTCCAGCGGGGAGGCCAGATTGTCCGGCCGGGGAAAATCAGATTCCCAACTCAGCTCATAACCGGGTATATTCAGATTACCGACACAGTACCCTGCAGTTCCGGCAATAACAAAACCACCCTGCCCGGTCCCCTGGACATCTCTTATCCTCCCCCCTGTTCCCGTTTCCGCCCCGGGAAAGGGTGCCACTCCGGTCGGAAAATTATGCGTCTCAGCTGTCAGCAGAGGATGGTAACAGGCTGTAACAGAACTCAAGGGGGATGGAAACCCGGGACTGTCCGGTGTAATGGTCTGGATATCATAACCGGTGATTACACTGGAGTTATCTTTAAAGGCAATAATAGACCCTCTGGGATTGGCATCAAGAGTGGCAGTCACCAGATCAAAGAGAGTATCCTCCATCTCCACACCATCTATAACCTGCCTGCCTCTGAAAAATCCGTGGCGGGAGTGTTCTGAATTGGCGTTATTGAGGTCCATAATCTCAACAATAGTAGGATTTCGCCCCAGTTTTTTAACAAAATAGCCATAGTAAAGATCACGATCCCACTGATCCATTGAGATTCCCGGAATATCCTTTAAACCATCGGGACCCTCAGCGAGAAGATCGACTTCATATACCGGCTCCGGTATAATCCCGGTCTCAAATGTTGTGAGCGGCACAGGGTAGTGACATTCAGTCATGCGGTCATGATGCAAAGTGATAAATTCATCAATATTCTCCCCCGCCGGAACAAGGTACCTGCGGGATCTCTCCACCCTGGTGATCATGTCCAGTCCCGTTGCCCGACAGATAGAAACCATATTGGAAGACCAGGCAGTTGCAAAATTAAGTCGGGGACCCACTTCAATCACGCGGGATCCCGTCAAAACAGGTTTTTCGAAGACGGAGACGGATAAAAGCCCGTCTGCCAGAATAAGCCGCAGGCCGTTCACCTCTTCCCGATTAAGGGGTCGCTCCGATTCAATATTAAAACAGTGAGCCAACCCCTCATGAATCTTCCGGTAAAGCTGTGTAACTGTCACACCCATGATATTTCCTTTTATTTTAAAAAAATCTGATAAAAAGTTGTGAAGATTATCCTCAAACTAGCATTATTCAGAAAATAATTCTGCAGGAATTTATTCTTTCCAGAGCAATTTTAGGGTATGTTAAAGGGGTCGGGAAAAATCCAATCGGTTCTTAAGAAAAAACAGGGAGGAAATATGGCCACAACAAAGGGAAAATTATTGACTCATCAGGAGAGAGAACTCTGTGAAAAAATAGCAGAACTTAACATTGTACTTGTCAGCCGGAGAGCCAGAGCGCTTCTCATGCTGGACGATGGGCATACCCAGGCAAAAAGTGCTGAATTAAGCTCCCTTACTGTCGGTCAGCTCCGCTACCTGCTCATTCTTTTTAAAAAGAGAGGAACAGATCTCTTTCCGGAAGAGGTAAGAACAACCCTCTCATCGCCCCCTGAAACCACCGAAGACAATTCTGCTGAAGCTGTTATAAAAAAAGAAAAAAAGAAAAAGAAGAAAAAAGGTAAAAAAGCTGCTGCGAAGAAAAAGAAAGGTAAAAAGAAAAAGGCAGCGAAGGAAAAGAGCCGAAAAAAGAAGAAAAAAAAGGGTAAAAAAGAGAAAAAATAACGGTTTTCAACCCTCCCGGCACTCCCGGCAAATACCCGTAAAATAGAGAACATGAGAGTCGATTTGATGCTCATATTTTTTCTCTATCTCCTCCCGGGCCTGCTGGCTGAAAGTGCAATCATGATAAGGGGTAAAGGAATGACAACTTTTGCAGAAAAAGAAATGGAGATGAGGGTGATTTCTGCGAAAATAATAACGCACGGTCCCAACTGATTCCGAAAAAAGAGAAAATGCCTCAATCAGGTTGTTTTTCTCAAGATAGGTAAGCGTTCTGTAAACGGTTGCAAGGTTGAGAGACCCCTCCTTCAGTAAATAGATCTCCTGGGAGGAGAGCGGGTGTGCGGAGGATTCTATTACGTCCAGAACAAGTCTTCTCTTGGGGGTAAGTGACTTCATTGTACTTTTGCGCGGTTATACTTTAATCAATGTTTTCAAGCTATAGCTGATAAGAAAGAAAACAAAATTAACAAGAACGATTGTCGCCCCGGCAGGAAAATTAAGGATAAAGGCCAGAACGATCCCCAGCACCACAGAGCAAATCGCTGCCACCACCGCAAATATTATCGCAGTTTTGAACCCTCTGGAAAGCTGCAGAGCGGTAACCGCCGGAAAAATGATCAGGCTCGAGACCAGCATGATTCCGACTACTTTTATCCCCAGAATAACGGTAAAAGTGGTGAGTATGACCAGGATCTGATTCGTTCGCACAGTATTAAGTCCAAGAACCATCGCATATTCTTCATCAAAAGCTATGGCAAAAAGATCCTGATAATTGAGAAGAACAAGCAGCAGCACCACAAAAGAAAGACCAATCGTCATAAGTGACTCCAGTCTGTTCACCGCCAGGATGTCACCAAACAGGTAGCCAAAAAGATCCACGTTAAAGCCGGAACCGATGCTCGCCATGATAACCCCGGCTGCAACACCAATCGCTGAAACCAGACCTATTGCTGCATCCCCGTACATATTTGCCCGGTGAGCCAGGTGCAGTATCCAGAAGGAAGCCAGTATCCCCATTGGCAGCGCCACATAAAGTGGATATATACCCAGCATAAGTGCCAACCCAATAGGGGCAAGGGAGAAATGTGCCAGACCCTCGCCAATAAGCGACAATCTCCGCAGGACAAGAAAAACCCCGAGAACGGCACAGCAGACGCCGATGAAGCAACCGGCGACAACGGCACGCTGTACAAACCCGAACTGAAGGGCTTCAATTATCTGTGGAAAAATCTGAGTGATGTCCATTAGCTTTCCATCAGTGTTGATGAACTCGCAAAAACCTCGGTTTCGATGGATAAGTAAAAAGCTTCATATTGGAGGCGTGCAATTTTTCTTTTATTTCGGCGTACATACGGTACGTCATAATGATAGAAAAATTGTAACAACGAACAAGATGAAAACTTTTTACGACGCCATCAGTGTTGATGACAGATCAGATGTTGGGCAAAATCACCAAAATAGAGAGACATATCCTTTGACTGACAAAACTCCCCGAAACTGCCAAAAAATATCAGCCTGCGATCCAGATACAACAGTTTCCCGGCATAACTGCCGATGGTTGCACTGTCATGGGTTATCAGTAGAATGGTCTTCTTCTGATCTTTATTCAGAGATGCAATAGTCTCATAAAAATTTCCACGGGTCACCGGATCAAGAGCTGCTGTCGGCTCGTCAAGGATAAGGATATCAGGATTCGACACCATCGCCCTGGCCAGGAATACCCGCTGACTCTGACCGCCGGACAGCTTACCGATCTGTTTCTGGTAAAGATGCTCAATACCCAGGGTTTCAAGCGTCCGCAACACAGTATCCCTGTCTTTTGCATTAAATCTGCGGGGAAAGGATTTGCGACCCAGCAGTCCTGTAGCAACAACCTCTCCAACCGATGCGGGAAAGGACTTGTTGGCCACCACTGCCGCCTGGGGCAGATAGCCGATTTTAGACCACTCCCTGAAATCAGCAAGCGGCCTGCCCATGATTTCAATGCGACCCTTCTCAATCTCAGTCAGCCCCAGCAGAGAACGGATAAGAGTCGATTTACCGGAACCGTTCGGTCCGACAATACCCAGATATTCACCCGGAGCCACCTCAAAGGAAATATCAGACAGCACGGTGGAATTGTGCATCTTCACCGATAAATTCTGAACGGTTATTACTGACATTGCAAACCCTGACGCAAATTTTGAACGTTCCTCTCCATTAAGGAAAGGTAGGTCTCCCCCCGCTGCAATTCATCTTTTGAGACATTATGCACACCGTGCAGAAGCAGCAGATGCCCCCCGGTCTCACCGGCTACAATCCGGGCCACTTTCGGCTCTATAAGTTCCTCATGAAAGATCACCTTACTGCCAGTCTTTCGCACTATTTTTACCAGCCTGGCAATCGCCCTGGGGCTCGGCTGGGCACTCGGTGAATACCCTTTGAATGGGGAGACAGCTGTCAGATCGTACCTTTCGGCAAAAGATCCAAAAGCAAAATGGCCGCCGCTGACAATGACCCGCACCCTGCAGTTTTTCAGACTCTCCTCTGTTGCACGGTCAAACCTGGAGAGTTCTTTGATATATGCTCTGCTGCTGCTGCTGTACATTTCAGCATGTCCGGGGTCAATGTCCGATAACGCTGCAGCAATAACCTTCACCATTTCAACAGCCAGACGAGGATCAAGCCAGATATGCGGATCTCTTCCCGGATGACGATGCCCTTCATGATAATCACCCTCCACATCCGATCTTCCACCTTTGACTTTATCATCAATATCAGGAAAGATTTCTTTTCCGATTTCAACAATTTTTGTCTTTCCACTGTCCAGGGCGGATGTAATCGTCAATGCCCAGGGCTCCAGTCCGTTGCTTAAATAAAGAAAAAGATCGGATTTGGAAATAGTTATCATGTCGTGGGGTGTTGGAGAAAAACCATGGGCTTCCACACCGGGAGGGAGAAGCAGCTTGACATCGACAAGATCACCGCCAACCTGTGAGGTAAAATCGTACAGTGGAAAAATGGACGTCACCACACTCACTTTTCCAGCCTCAGCCAGGTCACATCGCCCGACAGAAAAAATCAATACAAGAACAGGAAAAAATACCCTTTTTGCAAAAAATAAAATGATTTCCGACATTTCAGCACCGGCTGTCAGATCTTATTAGTGCCTTATTCAAAAACTTCTTCAATAAAAACAAGAAATTGAGGAAGGCCGTTTAAAGTTATATGATTGAAGATACTTCCATGGCACTCATCCAAGCATTCTAAAATTCCGATTTATTCGGATAAGATTGATATCTGCTCCCAAGGAAAACCTGTAATCACACCTGCCGAAAATGCAAATGATTCGCAAATAAAAGCGCATACACTATCGCATATTGAGACACATATGCTCAACCTTCGGACCGACTATCTTCCAGTCAACACATGGTCTGGCAAAATCTTTTGGCTGAATAAGAGGGCAGCCGAAAGCTGAGTCATCAATATAGACATTGGCATATGCTTTCGGACTTGTGGTCCAGTCGTCCTGGTCAGGGTTTCGGTTAACCCCGAACAGACGTATACCATTTTCCTCCAGATATTTAACAGCCTCCGTCAGAAGGTTGCCGGTGGCACTGTTATTGGAGCGCATGGTAAATAGAATAATCCTGCCCCCCGATCGCTGCAGCCGCTTCAGCCACTTCACCGCCCCCGGCACAGGCTCACCTATATCAGGGTAACGGTGGTCAACAACAGTTCCGTCAAAATCCAAACCTATATACATATGACAACCTCGTAATAATGAGAAAATTTTGAAATAAAAGTCCTGCATTCTACAAGACTCTTCTTTCGCCTGCAAGCAGCAGTTTCAGGGCAGTCTGCCTCCTGCTGCTGTCCTGCTGGTGTACCGCCATTGCCAGGGCTTTTCGCGTACCGACAAATACCGCCAGCAAACGGGCCCGGGTAAGACCGGTGTAAATAAGATTCCGATAAAGCATCTTGAAGTGCTGGGTAAGCACAGGCAGTATCACCACCTGAAACTCACTCCCCTGGGATTTGTGGATAGTTATCGCATAGGCCAGATCCAGTTCCATGATATCATCTTTTTTATACAGTACCTGCCGGTTATCCGGATAAAAAGAGACCACACAGGTGAGGTTACTGTTGTCAATGGTAAGGATTTTGCCGATATCACCGTTAAAGACATTCAGATCATAGTTGTTGCGCCGGTGAATTACCCGATCATCCTGACGGAAAATTCTCTCGCCCACCTGCAGTTCGGCTTTTCCCGGCTGCGGAGGATTGGAGCGCTGCTGAATCACCTTGTTCAAATTGGCGGTGCCAAGAGACCCCCGCGTCATCGGGGAGAGGATCTGAATCTCAGTGTCACGACCAAAATATTTTGGAATCCATTCAAGATAAAGCCGCACCACGGTGTCAACGCCGCCAAGGCCATAGTGCAAACTGGACCAGGGATGAATTTTACTGAGCAGCGCCTTTAATTCCTCTACGGCCCCTTCCGCCTCTTTCACCCTGCCAAGGTCAACATGTCTGAACTTGTCAGGGATAACAAAATCCTGTTCATAGGCTGACCTTATCCTCTCTTTTGTACGAAACTCATACGGGTTTTCGGCGGTGGTCAATCCTTCAAACTGTTCCGTACTCAAATAAAAATTCTTTTTCACCCTGGTCACAAAGCCGAGCTGTTCACGGGTCGCCTCATCCGAATCAAAAAACATGCAATCTGTTCGATCCTGCCAGATCGCCGGTTTTTTAAAAGGAGAATCAATATGAGGTGTCACACCCCTGTTGATCTGGTGGGCATATTCTATGATCTTTGATTTCCTGGCCTGGCGGAAAACCCGGGTGAGACGACAGGAAGCAACAACTCCCGACTGAAGTATATCCCGCAGAACATTGCCCGCTCCCACGGACGGGAGCTGATCCGCATCCCCGATAAAAAGCAGCTGGCAGCCGGGAGGTACTGCTTTCAACAATGAGGCTGTCAATGAAATATCCAGCATGGAACATTCATCAATTATGAGAAAATCACCCATCAGGGGATCCTCTTCATTCTTCTGAAAATTTCCATTCCTGAACTCGAGCAGACGGTGCAGTGTTTTTGCTTCTCTGCCGATAACCTCCCCCATTCGCTGGGCAGCTCTTCCCGTCGGTGCAGCGAGAAGCACCCTCTTTTTCAAGAACTCAAGCAGACGGACAATAACCAGTGTTACCGTTGTTTTTCCACACCCCGGTCCGCCGGTCAAAACAGCGAACCTGTTCCGCACTACGGAAGAGACCGCGTCCCTCTGTTCGTCGCTGAGAGTAAGCGTTTTCGTGCCGCAGTAATTTTCAATCCACTGCTGCCCACCTTTGCACTCCACCTCGGGACTTCGGGCCATCAAACCAATCTTGCGGCCGACATACTCCTCGTCATAATAGAGTGATTTCGAATAATAGCAGAGCTGATCCTCCTCTGCATCCAGCCTCAGTACCCGCACACGCAAATGATTCTCCCTCTCCATCCGGGTGAGAATCCGGGAAAGCAGTTCCCCGAGCCGAAGATCCAGCAGTTTCTCAACAGCCTCCTCTATCTGGGTCATGGTCAGATAACAGTGACCCTGCTCCCTGCTTGAGGCCAGCACATGTTTTACAGCGGCGATAATCCGCTCCTGACTGTCCG
>JAFDME010000053.1 GCA_019306075.1 Deltaproteobacteria bacterium
TCAGGCGTTCATGGTGTGTTTGAAGATAGTCTTCCTGATGATTGGGGCCGTCGGATTCTTGCTAGACGTTACACCTTGATTAGAAAAGATCAGCGTGTGCCTCAATTGTTGGCGTTACTGGGTGCGGAAGGAATGGGGGCAATAGGGTATACTCAGGGCACTATTGCTTTATCTAATGAGCAAGAAGACGATGTTGATGGCCGACACTTAACTGAATTGCAGCGCCTGGCAACTGAATTCGAAAAAGACGCTACTTCTATAAATGATGAAATGAGTCTGCTTTTCCGCGCAGGTAGTTCTCCTGGTGGGGCTCGCCCAAAAGCTCTCATCATAGATCGGGGTATCCGCTATTTAGCAAAGTTCAATAGCATCAAAGACCAGTTTGACGTTGTTGCTCTTGAAGCTGCTACAATGGAGCTTGCCAGGCGAGCCGGAATAGAGGCCGCATCGTCAAGATGTGTTACCTGCGAGGCTCAAAAGGTGCTGTTGGTAGAACGGTTCGATGTATTAGACGGCAGTCCAGGCCGCAACCATGTGGTCAGCATGCAGACTTTACTTAAGGCCGATGGTTACTACAATGCTGGTTATAATGATCTTGCTGGTGTCGTGCGGAGGATTTCAACGGAACCTGCACAGGATTTAATAAAACTTTTTAAACAGATGATTTTTAATGTGATGATCGGCAATACCGATGATCATCTTAAAAATTTCTGTATGATGTTTGATGGTGCGGTTTGGAAACTCAGCCCGGCTTTTGACCTTGTTCCAAATATAGGTCTGAATCACGAACACGTTTTGCGAATAGGTCCAGAAACTATAGTCGCTAGTCGAGAAAATCTTTATATGGAAGCAAAAAATTTTGGCATAAAAAGTCGAGGTAAAGCTGATAAGATTATCGATGCCATTTTTTCAAAGGTATCAAGCTGGCGAGAAGTATTTAAAGAGCATAATGTTCCGAGCATTGACATTAAAAAAATTGGTAGAGATATTACAGAACGCATGGCAAAATTGGATACCTGATTTGAAGTTAGCGATTAGGACTTCATCCGAATTGTTGTCCTGGCGCGCAGGGATGGAGGTTACTTATCACCTCATGAGAAATGCGGGTTAAATGGTTTTCCTGCTGTTTTCTTTGTTAATTCTTTCAATACTTGTGATGGCATGCTTTTTGACATTTGAAATATGTTGTTTCAATACTCTTGTTGCACCATCAAGATTGGAATCGGCAATACTCTCATAGAGTTTAATGTGTTCCGAGTCGATCATATCCATGGGAGTTACAAAAAGGATGTTACCTCGATATTTAAGATACAAGAGGTCAAACAACGATTTTAGTGTATTGATTTGTATCTCACATTGTGAGAGACCAGCTAATACAAGGTGAAAATCCATATCTTTTAAAAGCCGTTCTTTTAAGTAGACATCTCTGACAGCGTCAAGATGGTTGTCCAAGGCTTTTTTCAGGATCTTCAGCTTTTTTTTATTCATTCCCACTATGGTTCTGGGAAGAAGGGACGTTTCGATTAATTCCCTGAAGTCATAAATCTCTATAATTTCTTTTAGGCTTGTACTCTCGGTATAATATCCTCGATTTGGTTCGTGTCGAACAAGACCCTGGTCTTCAAGTCTTTTCAAGGCTTGTATAATTGGCGTTGTACTCATTCCAAGCTTTTTTGCCAGATCCCCGTATGAGATCTTTTGGTTCGGCCTGATCTCATTGACAAAAAACATGCGGCGGATGCCAATGTAGGCTTCCCTGGTAAAATCATCTGCAGTCTTCTTCTTTTTTTTCATTTTTTGAGTCATAAATACACTTATATACCATCATTTCGACAAAATCAACGTGATTATTCGGGTAGCAAAATATCATTTTCGAAGCACTAATCATCCTGAAATTGATAAATATTTTATTGACATAAAGAGCTCCTGCGATTACTAATCAAAACAATCTAATTACAAATCTGATTAGATATGTAATTAGATATGTAATTAGATTGTGTGAGGTATAAACAATCCCAGGAGATACTATGGTTTTATCGTTTATGGAAGGGAATGAGGCTCTTGCCAGGGGAGCAATAGCAGCCGGTTGTAATTTTTTTGCAGGTTACCCCATTACTCCAGCAACAACGATTTTTAACAATATGTTGAAAATGTTACCGGCAACAGGTGGTATCTGTCTGCAGGGAGAAGACGAAATTGCCTCCATGGGATACTGTATGGGTGCGGCAATGGCAGGCCTAAAGGCGCTCACCGCGACATCAGGCCCTGGTATCAGTCTTTACAGTGAACAGATTTCGTTCGCCATTGGTAGTGAAATTCCACTGGTGATTGCCGATGTTCAACGTCTGGGCCCTTCAACAGGATCTGCAACTCGAGGAGCTGACAGTGATATTCAGTTTTTACGTTGGGGCAGCACTGGTGGTGTACCGGTTATTGTGCTGGCTCCCAAAGACGCACTTGACTGCTACGTTCTTGCTGTTCATGCCTTCAATTATGCCGAAGAATTCAGGTGCCCTGTTTTTATCGCCTCCAATAAAGAAATCGGCATGACCAAAGAGAGCTTTGATCTTGAATCTGTCGCTCTTCCCCTAATTGTCGAAAGAAAATATTATTCAGGCGATACTTTCCTGCCTTTTGCAGCACAGCCAGCTGAATCCCCGCCATTTCTTCCCATAGGGGGCAAAACCCTCGTTCGAACGACATCATCAACTCATGGGCCCGATGGCTTCATAACGAATGACCCGGAGGTGATCGCACAAACTCAGGAGCGACTGCGTGATAAAATCCTTCATTCTCGTCATAAAATAACCTTATATGAGGAAGACATGCAGCAGGGTTCTGACACACTGGTCATTTGTTACGGTGTCACAAGCCGAGCTGTGGAACATGCTGTCAAAATCCTTGGAAGTAAAGGCAAGCCTGTTTCCACCTTGACTCTTAAAACCCTATGGCCGGTTCCGGAAGAATTGATAATTGAGAAAGCACAGTCTTTTAAGCGTATTGTTGTTTTTGAGATGAATCTTGGGCTCTACGTTCAAGAGATACGCCGGGTACTGTGTGACAGAAAGGTCGATTTTTACGGGCAGATGAATGGCGTCTTAATCACTCCAGGAAAGATAGCGGAGGTCATTGCCAATGCATAGTTTTTTAAACACAAGTCGTCCCCCTGTTTATTGCCCTGGCTGTACCCATGAGAATATCACTGCCAAGCTTGATAAAGCTATGGTCAGCTTGAATCTGGCAGCGGATAAAACAGTTATGGTGACTGATATCGGCTGCTCCGGACTATTTGATACTTTTTTCAATGTGCATGCGTTGCATGGCATTCATGGACGCGCCCTGACCTATGCTACAGGTCTTAAACTTGCTGATCCGGATCTGAATGTGATTGTCACAATGGGTGATGGAGGACTCGGTATTGGCGGGGCCCACGTATTGGCTGCATGTCGAAGAAATCTTGACATCACACTGATTATCTTAAATAACTTTAACTTCGGCATGACTGGCGGCCAATACTCAGCCACAACGCCAACGGACGCTGTTGTTGGATCCGAGTTCTTGAATCAAGCCGAAATTCCTATTGATATTTGTGGAATTGCTGAAAGTGCTGGTGCTACCTATGTTGCCAAATGTTCAGGGCTCGATCGCGACCTGACTGAAAAAATTGTAAATGCCATTCAACATAAAGGTTTTTCAGTTATTGAAACTCTGGGCATGTGTACTGGGCGCTACACAAAAAGGAACAAGCTCACCCCCAAGATGATCGAAGAGATGATAACTGATCTCCCTGCACGACATGGGATAGTAGAGAAAAATCAAAGACCCGAGTACGGAACACGCTACAGAGCTCTGGCCGAAAAAGTACAGCTCGTCCCGGCTCCCGTCACCATAGAAAAGAAAATAGATCTGCCCGATTATAAACCTGAGGAGGTGGTAATTCTCGGCAGTGCCGGCATGCGAATAGTTACTGCAGGTGATATAATCTGCTATGCAGGCCTGTCAGCCGGGATGAATGTGTCGATGAAAAACGACTACAATATCACAGTTCTCAGGGGGCAGTCTGTAAGCGAGATTCTCATTTCGCCGGAGAAAATTGGCTATGCCGGTATTGAACTCCCAACAGTTCTTCTTGCTCTCAGTGATGAGGGTGTCAATCGGCGCAAAAAACTCTTTTCAGTTCTCCAGGAGAGCACCTTCGTGATTAAAGAAAAGTCTATTTGTATCCCTGAAACAACCGCTGATATAGTTGAAATAGATTTTAAGGAACTCAAAATTAAAAGACAGGATTGGGCGCTTGCGTCCCTTGCTCTGATGGCAAAAAATGGCAAAGCTTTGAACCTTGAGATGTTGCAAATAGCCTTAACGCATCGTTTTTCAGAGAAAAATTATCTGAGTGCCATGGATATAATTGGGAAAATCTTTAACTCTTAGAAACATTTAACGAAGTAGAATATTTACACTAACCCCGGTGAACGGGAAAACGAGCCGGGACCCGGTTCAGTACCCCTATATGAGGGGTGAAAGTGGTTTGGTGTCCATCCTGCGAACGTGTCAGCTCAACCAAAATTATTCTTTAGGGTTTCCAATGGTTATAACACCTGTAGATGCAAAGACAGTAAAATCAAATATCGTAAAAAGTGGTCTGAAGAGTGTTGGGCTCGCATCCATACGAGAATGTAACCGCCTCGTAACCAATATTGAAAAAGACTCAGGACAGCGCTTTATCCGTATGGAGATGGGCATCCCTGGACTTGCTCCTCCACAGATCGCCATTGATTCTGAAATTGAAGCATTAAATAATAAGGTCGGATCTATCTATCCGCCGTTTGATGGCATACCCCAACTCAAAGATGAAATATCTCGTTTTATAAAGAATTTTATTAATGTTGCAGTTGATCCTGCCCACTGTTTACCAACCGTCGGGTCTATGCAGGGCTGTTTCATGTCGCTCATGGTTGCATCAAGGCGCAATAAAAAACAGCATAAAGTGTTATTTATTGATCCCGGATTTCCAGTCAATAAAATCCAGGCAAGTGTCATCGGTATTACGAGTGAAAGCTTTGATGTTTATAACTACCGGGGCGACAAGCTCAGAGAAAAACTGGAATCATATTTAAGCAAAGGAGATATTGGGGCACTTATGTATTCAAATCCCAACAATCCTTCCTGGATATGTTTTACCGAAGCAGAGCTGCAGGTTATCGGTGAACTCTGCACCAGATACGATGTCATCGCCCTTGAGGATCTGGCATATTTTGGAATGGATTTCAGGCAGGATTACTCTCAGCCGTGCCGTGCCCCATATATCCCGAGTGTGGCCAACTATACAGACAACTACATACTATTGATTTCAAGCTCTAAATCATTCTCGCTGGCCGGTCAACGGATTGGTATGACGGCTATATCAGATGAACTGTTTTTGAATGAATATCAAGATCTTACTCGATTTTTTTCCAGCGCCCAGTTCGGATATGCCTTTATTTTCGGTGCAATGTATGCTGTCAGTTCCGGGGTTAGCCATAGCGCCCAGTATGGGTTGACAGCGATCTTAAAAGCTGCAAACGATGGGGACTATAACTACGTTGAATCTGTGAAGGAATATGGCAAGCGCGCCAAGGTCATGAAGCATATTTTCACTGACAATGGTTTTGAAATTGTTTATGACAAAGATGGAGATCAGCCAATTGCCGATGGTTTCTATTTTACTCTATCCTACCCTGGTTTTAGCGGGGTAGAGCTAGTGGAGGAATTGCTCTACTATGGGATTAGCTCCATCTCCCTCACTACAACCGGTAGTGATCGCCATGAAGGTCTCAGGGCTTGTGTTTCTTTAACCGGCAAAGACCAGTTTCCTGAACTGGAGAAACGCCTCAAACAATTCAATCTGGACCATAAGGCTGGTTTTATGGCAATTGATTGTTGTAGATAGCTAACATCAGTAAACGGTAAGAAGACCGGTGCTCAATTCAGTACTTCCTGAGGGGTGAAAGTACCTTCACGAAATTCTTTCTTAAAAAACAAAAGATGAATTTCTATGGTACTGGCAGGTAGAAATTTCGGCTTAGCCTGGAGAGGAAAGAGTTCATACGAAATTGTGAAAGTCGTTTTATTCATTTTGGAGATATTATGTTTGGATGGAGAGGGAAAATTCTCAGGGTAAACCTCACAAAGAGGACCCTCCTGGTGGAAGATCTGGACCCGAAAGTCGCTAAGGATTATATCGGTGGCAGGGGACTGGGGGCTTGGTTTTTAAACAGGGAATTGGATCCGAAATGTGATCCCTTATCACCAGAAAATCTTCTGGTGATGGCTACTGGGCCGTTGACAGGGACTGGAACTCCCACCGGTGCACGTTACATGGTGATGACCAAATCGCCACTGACCGGAGGGATCACCTGCTCAAATTCTGGTGGCAGGTTTCCAACGGAACTGAAGCGTAGCGGGTTTGATGCAGTAGTTATAGAAGGATGTGCCAAAACACCTCTTTACTTATGGGTCAACCAGGGTACAGCCGAGCTGCGAAGTGCCTCCCATCTTTGGGGTATGACCACTCACGAAACTACTGACTGCCTGTTAGTGGAGACTGACGAGAAGGCGAAAGTGGCGTGTATTGGTCCTGCCGGTGAGAAGAAAGTCTTATTCGCATCCATAATGAACGACAAGGATCGTGCGGCAGGGCGATCAGGCGTCGGTGCCGTCATGGGATCAAAAAACCTAAAGGCAGTAGTTGTTCGGGGTGAAGGGAAAATCCCCATAGCGGATGAAGAGCGTTTCAAGGTGTTTAACCGCCAGATATTAGGACAGTTCAACGAGGAGGCAAAGAAGACGCCCGTCGGCCTCAGGATCAATGGCACTGCCGGTGTGGTAATGGCTACCCAGAATTTAGGTGTGCTCCCCACCAAGAACTGGCAGCAAGGGATGTTCGATGGTTGGGAGAGTATAGATGGCCGTGAACTGACGAAAAAATATCTGGTGACAAACTCCGCGTGTTTCAGTTGTCCGATAGGATGCGGTCGGAAGACTAAGTTGGAAGGCCCGAAATATACTGGAGAGGGAGAAGGGCCTGAATATGAAACCATTTACGCCATGGGTTCCAGCTGCATGATCGACAACCTGGCAGCGGTAGTGAAGGCGAACTACCTTTGTAACGAGCTAGGGATGGACACCATCACCATGGGGGCTACTGTGGCCTGCGCCATGGAGTTGGTTGAACGAGGATACCTCTCTGAGGAGAAAGTTGGCCGTTCCCTCCAGTGGGGAGATGCCGATGCTTTGGTTGAGTTGACCCGCTTGACTGGATACCGGGAGGGATTTGGTGACATACTGGCAGAGGGCAGCTATCGCTTAGCTAAGAGTTGTGGGCACCCAGAGCTTTCTATGGTTGCCAAGAAGCAGGAATTTCCTGGCTACGAACCCCGAGGTGCCCAGGCGATGGGCCTGGCCTATGCCACCAGTCCCATCGGTGGCTCCCACATGCGAGGTGATCCTGCATATTTCGAGCTGTTTGGGATTCCCAAACCCTTAGATCCCTTAGAGTGGAAAGGCAAGGCACGCCCCACCCAGGCGTTTCAGGATCATTCTGCCATCATCGATTCAGCAGGTCTGTGCATATTTTTCACGGTTCGTAATCTTGTGGAGAAGGATCTGGATATTGCCCCCACAGGGATACTTGAATATCTGAATGCTGTCACGGGAGCAGACTATACCCTGAAGGAACTCTCTGAGGCAGGTCAACGGATTATCAATGCAGAAAGAATGTATCTCGTAAAAGCCGGATTCTCCCGAAAGGATGATAGTCTGCCTAAGCGCCTTACCGAAGAACCCTTGCCAGATGGACCTGCAGAGGGCCACGTCTGTCACCTGGAGGAGATGCTTGATGAGTATTATCAGGTGAGGGAATGGACGCCGGACGGCATTCCGACAACGGAAAAATTGGCGAGCCTTGGGCTTATCGAGGAAACCGGTCGGATTCTCGTCAATGTCAAACTCTATGGTGATTTGACGAGCTACTCTCTGGAAGACGGCAATGTTTTTAACCTGGAACTATCCCAAGGGGCGACCGCCGCGGATTTGCTCGCTGCATTGAGTATTCCCGATGAGGTTCAGCGTTTCACCTTGATCAACGGCAGACGATGTGAAGAGATTTCATTATTAAGAGATGGTGATACAGTTACACTTCTTACACCTGTGTCCGGAGGATGAGTCAACCTGGGCGGTTGTCCGGCTGCCCCACTTTGCTATAAGGAAAGAGTATCATGAAAAAAGTTTTAATATTAGGTGCAGGATTATCGACTTCAAACCTGATAAAATACATGATCGATCATTCAGAAAAATATGATTGGACTATTAAGTTAGGTGATATTTCCCTTGAATTGTGTGAGCAAAAGGTTGCTGGACACAAAAACGGTGAAGCTTTTGTTTTTGATGTTAAAAATCAAAATCAAGTAGATCTGGAAGTGAAAAATGCTGATCTAGTCATTTCTATGCTTCCGGCTGCTTTTCATCATATCGTTGCTGAAGCCTGTTTAGAACATGCTGTAAATATGGTTACTGCTTCGTATGTGTCTAAAGAGATAAGAGCCATGGATCAGAAAGCCAAAGGAAAAGGCATTATTATGCTTAATGAGATTGGCGTTGACCCGGGTATTGATCACATGTCTGCTATGCGGGTTATTGATAGAATAAAAGAAAAAGGTGGAAGAATTATTGAATTTGAATCCAATACAGGTGGGCTTGTCGCTCCCAAGTATGACAATAACCCCTGGAACTACAAATTTACCTGGAATCCTAGAAATGTAGTTTTAGCTGGACAGGGTAACTCTCAGTTTTTGCACAACGGGATGTACAAATACATTCCATATAACAAACTTTTTGAGCGCTACGAGAGAATTAACGTACTGGATTTAGGTGAATTCGAGGCGTACCCGAATCGTGACTCCCTTGGTTATATGAGTATTTATGGCTTAGAGGATGTTAAAACTATATTCCGTGGAACCATTCGTCGCCCCGGATTTAGCAAGGCATGGAATGCGTTTGTTCAGCTTGGAATGACAAGTGATGATTATATATTTAACAATTCTCAACACGCAACATACCGTCAGTTTATTAACTCCTACTTGCCTTATAACGTAGAAAAACCTGTGGAACAAAAAGTTGCTGAATACCTGAATGTCGATGAAGATAGTGCAATGATGTATAAGCTGCGCTGGCTAGGTATTTTTAGTGATGAAGTAATCGGTCTTGAAAAAGCGACTCCTGCAGAAATCTTACAGCAATTGCTGGAATCAAAATTGTCGTTAGATGCCGGCGATATCGATATGATAGTGATGCAACATCAATTTGTTTATGAGTTGAACGATGAAATCAGGAAAATATACTCTTCGATGATTGTTTATGGTGAAGACAGTGTTCATACAGCCATGTCAATTACGGTCGGGCTGCCGATGGCCATTGCTGCGAAAATGTTGTTAACGGGTGAAATTGCCGGTCTTACAGGAGTACATATCCCAACTGTAAAGGAGATTTACGAACCAATAATGAAAGAATTGGAAGACTACAAAATCAGATTTACAGAAGAAGAAAAAGATTGGGTCATTGCTTGGATGTGAATTTAGAACCATGGAGTGAAATAAAAATGAAAAAAATATTAGGAATTCGAAGAGAAGATAAAAATAAATGGGAACAGCGGGTTCCTCTTATTCCGGAAGATTTAAAAAGACTAAAAGACATTTCTGGAATAGATGCAATCGTACAACCATCCCAAATTCGCATCTACCCTGATGATGTGTTCAGGGAGAATGGCGCCATAGTAGAGGAAGATTTAAGTAGGGCTGACACCATTTTTGCTGTTAAAGAGATCCCTCTGGATCTCCTGGCCGCAGGGAAAACATATATATTTTTTTCTCATACTATCAAAGGTCAAACCTATAACATGGGTCTTCTCAAGCGACTGATGGAACTGAAATGTAACCTCATTGACTATGAACGCATAGTCAATGAAAAAAACCAGAGGTTGATATTCTTCAGTACTCACGCAGGATATGCAGGCATTATTGAAACCCTGTTTGCTTTCGGCCAGAAAATGAAACTAAAGGGTATCGATTCACCTTTGGTTCAAATCAGACAGGCCTATGAATATACATCCCTTGAGGATGCGAAGGGTCATATAAAGCAGATTGCGCACCAGATTATAGAAAAGGGGTTGCCGGAAGAACTCAGTCCATTGATCGTCGGCTTTGCCGGCGACGGAAATGTCTCCAAAGGTGCTCAGGAAATTATGGATCTGTTGCCGATAATAGAGATTTCACCTGGTCAGCTTGATGGTATCCGAAAACAGGGTAGCGTCGAACGTAACCACATTTACAAGGTGGTTTTCAGAGAACAGGACATGGTTACACCATTGTCCGGCGACTTCGAACTCCAGGACTACTATGACCATCCTGAAAAATATGAATCCGCCATGGATTTGCATTTGCCCAAACTTGATATCTTGGTCAACTGTATCTACTGGACCGCTAAATACCCTCGTTTGGTTACTAAAGCCTATCTTCAAGGCCAAACATCTTCCGGTATGGAATCAAGGCTCTCGGTTATTGGTGATATTAGTTGTGATATCGAAGGATCCATTGAAATCACAAAAGCTGGCACAATGCCGGACAAGAGTTGTTTTACCTATTTTCCTGAAGCAGACGCCTTTGAGGATGGAATCCAGCAAAATGGTATTACAGTGATGGCAGTAGACAACCTGCCATGTGAATTCTCAAAAGAATCATCCATGTTTTTTTCAAACGTTGTAAAAGAGTTTGCAGGCGATATAGTCTCTGCTGATTTTGGTAAAACTTTTGATGAACTACAATTGCCTTATCCAATCAAAAAGGCTTTGATTCTTCACAATGGACAATTAACATATGACTATACATACTTGGAGGAATTCATTTAGCACTCTACTCCGGAAAACCATTCCCCTGTCCTTCGCAAAAAATTAACACGTGGCAAATATGTCGTGATACATCATGTTCTGTGTGGTGATTGGATATAATTCTCTCTTTATCCCGTTAAGGATTGTTGTCAGGGATGTTGTCAATATGCTGACCATGCTTATTGGTTTTATCTGGAAATGAAGGTGCCAGGATCGCAACGCTGCCTGTTATTGTGACGAATCCAGAAGAGTATGGATATCTTCAAGCTGTTCCTGAACCCCGATGTATCCTTCCTTAATGGCATGCTCTACCTGGTCAAAGTTCATCATTTTTAATTCCCCCAGGCGTGGCTGGATTAGAATGTCCGGTCGATCTACTGCCAGGTTGATACGGGTGATACGCTCCTGCATAATGCTGATGGACGTCATTACGGTTTCGATGATGTCCGGGGTGGTTGACTCGCGATGAAGGAACTCGTTGGCTTTGTTTTTGATGCTGTTTTCGACGCATTCGTAATAGGCCGTCATCTTTTGAGCCAGCTCATTGTGGGGTTCGGGATCGATATTGGGTTCATTTAGTGTTGGTGCTTTTTGTTTTTCGTTGGCAGGAGGTGAAAGTAATTCTCTACCACGTGATACGATCCTGCTGTTGAGGTCCACTGCAATAATGACCTCGGCTCCCATGGCTCGTGCCACCCCAACCGGTACGGGGTCAATCAGTCCGCCGTCAACCAGCCAGCGGTTCTTAAGCCGCATTGGTGCAAAAAGTCCAGGATACGACATGGTGGCTCTGAGGCCCTCGATGATGTTGCCTGAAGTGATTACGACCTTTTCACCCTGCTCAAGATCTGTTGCCACCATTACCAGTGGAATGTCAAGTTCTGCGAAGGTCTGTTTATCAGTATGCATTGAGAAGAGTTCCTGGATTCGTCTGGACCCGTTCAAGAGCCCTGCCAGGGGGAAAACGACGTCGAAATAGGAAAAGATCTTTTTGCCGTCCATTCGGAGAAGGAACTCTTTCAGGCTCCTCATGCTGCCACTTGCATAGAGTGCCCCAACATAGGCGCCGACGCTGCATCCGGCAATGAAATCAATGGAGACCTTTGCCTCCTCGAGCGCTTCGATGATGCCGATATGAGCCCAGCCGCGAGAAGCACCACTGCCAAGAACCAATCCTACTTTCTTACGGGAAGCCATGTTATTTTTTCTCCAGAAAGATTTTTACAGAAGTAATAAATATCTTTCAAATCACATTATTTTTGATCTACATTACTGTTAATGGATAAGAGGTCAAGTAAACAAAAGTTTGTCTGCAAAAGATACCTTACTGGAAGCAGGCTTGCGCTTGACAGCATTAGAGGAAATACTAATAATTTGTACTTTTAGTGTGTTGTGAATTATTTGGAGGGTTCTCTTAAAAAAGATTTTCAAGCGTTTTCATCATGATTACAACTTGGCATGCACATGCAAATTTGTTAATTTTTTCTGAAAGTACGAATGATTGCGAAGGATAACCATCCCGTAACCCAAGTGGAATGGCTTATCTGGGGATGGGAGAGAGCACTGAATTGCCACAAGAAGGTGCAGTTGAATTTTATTGGAAATTATTCATCGGGCAGATTTAGAAAATGAAATACCAAAAAAATGTTGTAACATAGCTTTCTTTCGTCTAGTGTTATGCTAAAAGAGAGGGGTGTTTCGTCATGTTTGCAAGGAGTGCTGTTCAATATTTATCACAATGGTTTGGTAAAAAGAGAAGGAAACCGTTAATTTTAAGGGGTGCAAGGCAGGTTGGAAAGTCTACATTGGTAAGATTGTTTGTCGAGTCAGCGAACTTGTCTTTGCATGAAATAAATCTGGAAAGACACCTTTTCCTGGATGATATTTTCAAGTCACTGGATATGACAGTCATTGTCCGGGAACTTGAGGTCCTTGCTGGTGCCTCTATCAATGCGCCGGGTTCTTGTCTTTTTTTAGATGAAATCCAAGCCACTCCTTACGCTCTGCAGGCGTTGCGTTATTTTTATGAGGAGTATCCTGATCTGCCTGTTATTGCTGCTGGCTCACTTCTTGAATTCACTCTGGCCGACCATTCTTTTTCAATGCCAGTTGGACGAATTGAATATTTTCATCTTTATCCGCTCACTTTTCGGGAATTTCTATCGGTTATCAAACCAGCATTATTGCCCTACCTTGACACTCTTTCGCCATCAGCTGAAGAAATTCCATATGCTGCACATCAGCAACTTTTAAAAAAATTGCGGGACTATTTTTTTGTCGGTGGGTTGCCTGAGGCGGTACAGGTTTTTGCTGATAGTGAATCCCTTCAGGAAGTCGCTGCTGTCCATCGGTCAATTGTCTCCACTTATCAGGATGATTTTAGTAAATACACCAGGCAAAATGATCTGTTTCTTATCCAAAAAATATTTAATTACATTCCAAAATCTCTAGGGAAAAAGGTTAAATATACCAATATTTCCAGGGATAATCGTGCAGCTCAGGTAAAAAAAGGTATCTCCTTGCTTACCAAGGCCAGAATATGTCATCAAGTAAAGCATAGCCATTGTACAGGTCTCCCTTTGGCTGCTGAAAGTTCTGATAGCGTATATAAAATGATCTTCATGGATATTGGCCT
>JAFDME010000303.1 GCA_019306075.1 Deltaproteobacteria bacterium
GTCACACGTAATTGTGTCGTAAAAAAATCCACAGCAGATACCCGGAATTACAATATTAAGACTACCCTTGAGGCCTGCTGAAAAAAGTTTCTGAGTAATGACTGTTCCCACCGGGAACATATCAGTGAAAACTACATGAGATCGGGTCAGATCTCAAGAAAATTGAGATCTTAATAGATTGATTATCCTGCACCACGGGTTGTTGAAATCAGCGAAGAATCAGTACCGATGATTGACTGTTTTCAATCAGTTTTTCCACCAGGTTCTGGGAAAACAGTTTGGCAAACATTGATTTTTTACCCATCCACACGGCCATAATTCCATCTTTGCTGGCTGAGGAGACAAAATCTTCAAGGGCCTGTTTTTCTACAAGAGTTATCCAGGCATTTATATCTCGCGCCGTGTAATAGTTGAGGATATCTGCCATCTGAGCTTCAACGTTTCCCTTTCCACTTAACCCTTTTGGACCTGTAAGCCCAATGATTTTCAGATCGGCCTGATGCAATGTCACCAGCTGGTTAATCATTTCCAGCGATTCCTGACTGATCTGGCTCTGATCAAGGCAGCCAATGATTTTGCCTGTCGGTCTCAGTCTTTTTATGACAAGTACAGAACAGGCTGCTTCCTCGGCGACTTTTTGAGGCAGATCCAAAGACTCGTTCTTCCATTGGCAGTCAGGGCTTGATGCGCCAATAATGACGAGATCATATTCGCCTTCACTGGCCTCGTTTATAATCTCTCTGACAGTGTCGCCGGACCGTATTTTGAGAAGACATAACTTACTTCCTTCTCTGCTGCCCTGGCAACCCTGCCACCCGCTGGATATCTGCTCGAAATCCTCCGGGGTGGATGACGCATAATAGGGAAAACCTCCTCCCTCAATACTGCTCAGAAAAATATCCTTATGCTGCCTCAGAATATCGGCTTTATTTTCGTCAAGCTTGTTGCTGGACGACTGTACTGTCAGCAGAGTGATATCCGCCCAGGTATTGGCTGATATCCTCGCTGCTTCCGGGACAATAGAGCCGCTGTATGTCTGGTCGTCTACAGCAAATAATATTCTCATAAGTTCACTCCCATAATTTTGATTCCTGAAAAACTGGTGTCATTGTCCATCACTGACAGAGCATAACAGGAATTGGGATATTTGCCAGCAACTCCAGGCGGGCGCTCTTTCTCGCGGGAAAGGTCGTAATGGCTAAACCGTAATCCCTTAACAGGTCAGCAGTCTGTGCAGGGCTTCCACTGATTACCCTGCTTTGTCCTATTTGAAAACCATTTTCTGAGAGCATTTTCTCAAATTTTTTAAGTGCGCTGCCGCCTTCTGAATTGTCGAGATACTGAAGTTCCCCATTGTCCTCGTGTTTATAAAAGAGTATGTCAACAGTAAAAGATGCATCTTTGGCTATTTTCAAAAACTGAGATCCAAGCACATCAAGCCTGACCCCTTCTCCACAGACCAGCACAGCCTTGTCAGGGGTGACCAGGTTTTTTACGATCAACATGGGGGTTGGACTGTTCTTGTAGAGCTCAGAGGTTATAAGGTTGTAAAAATCATCAATATTGGAAGTGTTCAGATTTCCTTCAATAAACAGCTGGTAGCTGTCTCTCCAGAGTGTATTAAGCAATTCCTGGTTGTGATCACCTATTAAAATTTTTGGATCCCCCATAAACTCACAGTCAACCTTTTCGGTTTGTATCAGTCTGCGGACGGTCTGCCTTCCGGCATCTTCGATGCCCTCTTCCCATATACGCTTAATCCAGCCGACACCAGCAGACTGACGATCAGCGTCAGGGTCTTCCACATGGGCCGCCTTAAACTTTATAGGCAGATAGTCCGCCAGCCGGCATGCATAACGCAGGGCAATGCTTGATGCCAGGTTTTCATCCAGAACAAGAAGTCCTTTAATCATTATACCACCTCTTAATAGTAACTTTCTACTTGCGGCTTTTCTCTTCTGCCCTTTTGATAACTTCTGCAATCTCACCAAGCTTGAATGGTTTTGCCAGAAAATCAAAAACACCTTTACTGAAAGATTCTTTAGCCGTATCCATTGTTGCAAAACCGGTAATGATAATAACTTCAGTGGATGGTGAGTGGCTCTTGACCTCACTCATAAATTCCATACCGCTCAACCCTTCCATTTTCAGATCCGTGATCACTATATCAAAATCACGCTCACGAATCCTTTTCAATGCATCAAGGCTTACCGTAAATGTTTCAACTTCATACCCTTTTTTTTCCAGTGAGGGCTTAAGCCGCTTGCTTACAATAGGCTCATCATCTAAAATCAGTACACTGGTTTTTTTATCTGTCATCTACAGCCTCCATTAGCAGGTTGAATTTTATTATTGCATCATTGATACTCTGTTCACTTACCATCTCCACATCGAGTTGCCGGGTAAAACCGATCAGTAACCCAAGAATATGAAGATGTTTCAGCATATTCTTTTTGTCGATCTTTTTTACGCTGGCAATTACAAGGTCATTCTGCACTTCAACTCTGAAATCGTGACTCTCCAAAACTCTTTCCAGAAACTTGGCACGCCGGCAGCGACGGCGCGACTCCGTGACTCCACCATAAAAGCGAAAATGGGCATAATTATCATTGATATTATTAGTGAGATAAGTGTCAATTACTGTAAAGTGATATCCAAGCTGCAGATTCAAGTTAGCATAAACATCTGATATTACAGCAAGATTTTGACCTGCTTTACGGTTTCCTGACAGTTCAGGGGAAACAGTTTTAGTGAGACTTGACATAAAGCTGCCCATGTCTACAGATAAAGGAGTAGAGTCCCAAGCTTTCGGATGAGCAAGGCCGGCAAGCAGGGCCTGCATAGGTATGGAGGTGATCTGATCAAGAGTAATTTTTTTACTGACACCCTGCTCCAATCCTCCGCCGATATCAATCAATACAAGATTCAAGGGGATATCCCAGACAAGTTTACCGGAGATACTTTTCTGGTCGTGATTGTGGTAATAGCTGAGATCGATCAATTCATCCACTGCCTTTTCGTGTATGAACCTGGTGATATCATGCAGTGTTCGACAACCATTAGGTGTAAAATTGCTTTCTGCAGGGTCAAGGAGATTCAAGGGCTCAATTCTTCGCAGCACCCGCCGCAGCAGACGATATTCCGGTGTTTCATTTATATCATCTTCAATAAAACTGTAGGCTTGTAATTCCTTGACCTGGCCCTGGTAGATAATATTCTCTTCAGTATCCAGGGTTATCTCCTGGCTGTTTTCTAAAATTGTGGTGCTGTCTTCAGTGTTTAACAGGCAGGGAACTCTAAACTCCCTGGCAACGGTGGCCAAATGACCAGTGGTGCTCCCTATATCAGTAATAATGCCGGCAGCAAAAGGCATGACCTTGGCTAGAAT
>JAFDME010000054.1 GCA_019306075.1 Deltaproteobacteria bacterium
CGGAAAGATAATTGATACGCCCCCCGCCTGGTGCAGTGTTGATCTCCGGGATGGTAATCAGGCATTGATCCAGCCCATGACCCATGAAAAAAAAATGGAGATGTTCCGGCTGCTGCTTGCTGTGGGTTTTAAGGAAATAGAGGTAGGTTTTCCCTCTGCATCTGAAGTGGAATATGAATTTATCAGAGCATTAATCGAGGAGGATCTTATTCCTGATGACGTGCTCATTCAGGTATTAACGCCGGCCCGGGAGTCTCTGATAAAAAGAACCTTCGAATCGATAAGGGGGGCAGGAAAGGCTATTGTCCATCTATACAATTCAACCTCGACACTGCAGCGCCGAACAGTGTTTCAGATGAGCCGGAAAGAGATCGTTGAGCTTGCTGTCTTTGGTGCAAAACTGATTGAAAATGAGGCCGCCAAGGTACCGGAGACAGAATTTATCTATGAGTATTCTCCTGAAAGTTTTACCGGAACCGAGTTGGAGTTTGCCCTGGAAATCTGTGAAGCGGTTAAGGAGGTCTGGCAGCCGACTGTCGATAATAAAATGATCATCAATCTGCCTGCAACTGTGGAAATGTCGAGTCCCAATATCTATGCTGATCAGATTGAATGGTTCTCTAACCGGGTTTCAGATCGGGATTCTATAATTCTGAGTCTGCATGCTCATAATGACAGAGGCTGTGCTGTCGCTGCGACAGAACTCGCAATGATGGCGGGCGGGGAACGAGTGGAAGGGACTCTTTTTGGGAACGGGGAACGAACCGGCAATGTGGATATAATTACCCTGGCCCTGAATCTGTTTACTCAAGGTGTTGAGCCACAGCTTGATTTTAACAATATCAACCGGCTGATTGATATTTACGAGAGGGTAACCCGGCTGACTGTGCACCCCCGCCAGCCCTACACCGGCGAACTGGTATACACAGCTTTCTCTGGTTCCCATCAAGATGCGATTAATAAAGGTATGGCTCAGTATGATTCTGCCGCCGGCAATTTATGGCAGGTACCCTATCTGCCGATTGATCCGTCTGATGTGGGGAGAACGTATGAATCAGTTATTCGAATCAACAGTCAGTCCGGCAAGGGAGGAGTTGCCTATATCCTCGACCGCGAATACGGCTTTAAGATGCCCAAATCGATGCATCCCGAGTTTGGTCATATTATTCAGGCGGTTACAGACAAGGAGGGCAGGGAATTGCTGCATGATGAGATCTACCAGGTCTTCTGTGATGAATATCTGACACCTGTGGCGCCATTTGAGCTTAAAACTTTTCATGTGGAGAAAAGGCATATCGCTGCCAGTGAAGATGAGTCCACTGCTGATGTGAAGGCAACCCTGATGGTTAATGGTCGCGAGCAGATAATTTCTGCTTCCGGTAATGGCCCTCTCGATGCCTTCTGTACTGCCCTTAAGGCTGGGGTCAGTGGAGATTTCCGCTTATGTAACTATCACGAGCATGCCCTGGATGGAGGCTCCAGTGCCAAGGCTGCAGCCTATATTGAAATTGAGTACCCGAATGGCGATGTAAAGTGGGGAGTAGCTGTTGACACAGATATTATTATTGCTTCTGTAAAGGCGGTACTGAGCAGTCTTGACAGGGCACAGCTTTAAACGGTTTTGAATCAGTTCGTCACGAAAGCTGCCCGGGCAATGTAACTGCAGTTTTTTTATACAATTCAGAGAATCAGCTGATCTCTCCCAAGTTGATTCCCTGATAAAATAACAGGCGGGGAAAATGGTTCCCGCCTGTTTGATAGTATCCTTCAGTCTTGATCTTTTTTCTGACAATGCGTTTTTCATGCACTGTCACTGATAAAATTTCACCCTTCAGCTCATATTTGCAATATACCATTCTGCTGCTTCATCCAATCCCTGCTTTACAGAAAATTGCGGTTCATAACCAATATATTTTTTCGCTTTTGAAATATCTGCCAGGGAGTGACGGACATCTCCGGCTCTGAACTCACGGTATTGTGGTTCAGCCTCTGTTGCACCCCTGTTGGTACTGATAATTCGCTCTTTTATCAGCTGGTAGAGTTCGTTCAGGGTTGTTCGTTCTCCAAAAGCGACATTGTAGACCTGATTAGTGGCTTCCTCATCAGTGACTGTCGCTGCCAGCAGGTTGGCCTGGACCGCATTTTCTATAAAACAGAAGTCCCGGCTAGTCTCGCCGTCACCGTTAATATAGACGGTTTCATTTTTGATCAGTCCGGCAAACCAGAGGGGTATAACTGCTGCATACGCACCATTTGGGTCCTGTCTCTGGCCGAAAATGTTAAAATACCTGAGACCGATGCTTCTGAAACCATAGGCCCTGGCAAATACTTCACCATAGAGCTCATTGACAAGCTTGGTCACCGCGTAGGGTGAGAGTGGGTTACCTGTTTCCCCTTCAATCTTTGGCAGACCGGGGTGATCGCCATAGGTGGAACTTGAGGCAGCATAGACAAATCTTTTCACCCCGGCATCCCTGGCTGCAACCAGCATATTTAGAAACCCGGTGATATTATTTTCATTGGTAACAAGGGGTTCCTCAATGGAGCGCGGTACAGAGCCCAGGGCTGCCTGGTGCAGAACATAGTCTACAGAACTGCAACCATTACGGCATGCTTCCGGCTGTCGGATGTCGCCCTCGATAAATTCAAAGAGCTGCCACTGTCTGCTGCTGACTCTTGACTGGACTTCATCAAGGTTATGCTGGAAACCGGTGGAGAAATTATCCAGACCGACAACTTTTTGATTGAGAGTCAGCAGTTTTTCAAGCAGGTTGGAACCGATAAAACCGGCAACACCGGTTACGAGCCATTTTCGGGGTGATGATTTGAGGTTTTCTTCAATAATTTTAAATGCTTCAGCCATTTTTTCTCCTGCAGCCTGATTCTCTGTTGAACAGCCGTAAAATGTATTTCACAGGGAGGCGGGAAAGTTGTACAGTTGATTCCCTTTTCCTCGCAGAACGGATGAATTAAAAGTGCGAATCAGGCAGGTTAATTTAATGAATTTTCTCAGATTTTTGTCATGTTTACAATAATTATTTTAAGAATTATCTTATTTCCCAATAATAAACATGGGGACTAACAATTCAAGTTCTTGTGTGTTTACGCTGTTTCCAGACAATCAGTAGGTAGATACGCCTATACCGAGGTAGGCAAAACGCCTATTGCATATTTTTTAAAAAAGAGTAAGTATTTCTTCGCCTGATTTGCATATCTTCTATCTTGGTGATATGATTTGTCTTAATTGGCTTTTTTGGAGAATAATACTTTATCCCAACTGTGACTGAAACAACAGGAATTATGACTATTGAACTCAGAGAAGTTGCAACATTCCTGGCCGCGTTCTTTGCTGCCGTAGTTATTTTACCAAACTTATCCCGTTTCGGCATGCAGATTGGCCTGGTGGATATTCCGAACGAGAGAAAGGTGCATGACGTTCCCAAGCCCCTTGTTGGTGGTATTGGAATTGTTATTGCGGCTACTTTCAGCATCCTTGCCTTTGTACCTTCCTTCGCTCTGGGTGGTTATTATGCCGGGATGATCCTGCTTTTGCTTATTGGTGTCATGGATGATCTTTATGATCTTGGTCATCGGAAAAAGTTCCTGGCCCAGATTGTCGCCACAACCTTGCTGATCTATCTGAGTAATATTAACCTATCCAATTTTGGTAATTTAATTGGGTTGGGGAAAATAGTCATTCCTGACATTGGCTGGTTGATATGGGGAGTTACCGTTTTCTCTGTGGTAGGCGTCACTAATGCCGTCAATATGATAGATGGTCTTGACGGTCTGGCGGGATCCATCTCATTTGTGTCCTTTATTACTTTTGCGGCTTTGTCAGTTATTGTAGGAGACAGCAACCTGATGCTGGTCAATCTTGCTCTTGCCGGAGCCATCTTTGGCTTTCTCAGGTATAACTGGAGTCCTGCTGCTCTTTTTATGGGGGATGCAGGCAGTCTCTGTCTCGGATTCTCTCTTTCGTTTATGGCGTTGGCATTAACGCAATCCGGACTCTCACCGGTTCCGCCGGTCTCTGTTCTTCTTGTAATGGGTGTGCCTATTTCTGACACACTGATAGTGATGATCAGAAGAATCTGTAAAGGCAGGAGCCCTTTTAAGCCGGATAATACACATCTTCATCATATTCTTCTGCAACATGGGCTGGATGGCAGAAAGCCGGTAACTGTCATGTTGTTTTTATCTGTCGTTTTCTGTGGGATCAGTATACTTGGAGTAATGCTTCCTCTCCCCGAGCCTTTGCTTTTTGCTGTATTTGGTATCTATTTTATTATCAACTGGTTTGCTGATTATTTCACCGGGAAACTGGTACTGCTGTTAAAAGCCATTCAGCAGGGAGGCGGGCTGTCTGCTTCCCGGGCCCTTCGTCAGACCCCTTTGAATGGTGAGAAAAGGTATAATGTGGATATTCAGGTACATTATGATGATTATCCCTCCAAACTCTCTCTGCCCGGTAAGATCACTAATATTTCCAAAGCTGGTTTCTGGGCTCATATTGACCGCTTAGGTGTTGTCTGCAATGAGTGTGTCGTTACTATTAGTTTTCCCGGAGTGAGAGACCTTCGGCCCGTGGAGATGCCGGTTGAACATCTCTGGATGTCTGCGGCGCACAATAATTTCTATCACGGGTTTAAATTCCTTGAACTTGCTGAAGAGCAGGAGTATGTTTTATCAAATTATATCGACAGCTTGGAAAAGCAGATCTGAGGAGTATGTTTTGAAATTATGTGCCTATGATAGCACCATGGTACTTATCCAGTTATACTAAAAAATTTCCGGCCTGCCGGGTTAGTGCCTTACTCGATAAAAGCTGTAATAAAAAACAAGAAAATCTTAAGTGCTATAAAACTCGTTTGATTAATGTGAGCAAGAAGGCACTTATCCAAGCATTTTAAATATTTCGATTTATTCGGGTTAGTATATTAGGGAGAAGATAATGAAAAAGATGTTGATATCGGTTGTTTTTGTTTTGATGTTCTGCTCTGTTGCGTCTGCCGAGTGGCAGGACGACTTCAGGGAGGTATACACCAGGAATGGGATTGAACCGGCGGTACAGAATGCGCTGGAAAAGGGAGTTGGGCCGGATTTGATTGTGGGTCAAGCCCATGGTCTGGCTGACCTGGATTTGCAGGAACTGGTGAAAGCACTCTACTGCAGTGGAGTTAAAGGGCAGGACGTCCGGGCAGCTGCAGCCAATAATGAGATACCTGAATCTACTGTTGTTGCAGGGTATAAAGAAAGTATGGTGGTGTGTCGTGATGCTGTAATGCAGGGACGAGGATACCCTGCTACAAGAGAGTTCCCCGGCGGCAGGCGGGCACGGGCTGCGGGAGGCGGCAAGATTTTTGGCAGTCCCAGTACTTTCCAGTAATACTCACCATAGTGGTGTAAATAGTCTGAAACGTGGTGTAAATAGTCTGAAACGATTTTTTTGAGATCACTTATGAATACCAGGATAAAAATATCTGCTCTTGTCGCTGCTGCCTTTATAATGAGTATGCATGCCCAATACGGGTCTGCTGCCGGCAGGCTTCTTCCGTCTTCAAATAAAATCCCTGTTTTAAGTACACAGAGCAAAGGGGGGGGGAGCAGTATGGCAGCTCAGGAAGACGATGCCGCAAATCCTGAGAAGCTCTTTGGTAAAGAGGGGGGATACTTTCATCCATTTATATCTCTTGGACTCGAATATACAGATAATTTATTTAATCTTGATGATAAATTTCCTGGCGGAGAGACAGAAAACCTGTTGACGATGGTGTCTCCCGGGATCTGGTTTTCCCTGCCAAGGACAAAAATTATTCCTATCACTATTAAACCGAACAATACTTCACCAGGCGGCCTTCAGCAGCAGACGGAAAATTACCGGAGTTTTGATCGCTTTCAGGCGTACGGGCTTGCTGGTTTGGACTTTAAATACTATTCCGAGGATTCGGATCTGAATAAAACTGACGGGGTGCTGGAGGGGATGCTCGGGTATAACCTCAGGGGAGGGTTGGGGATGCAGGTTGTCGACCGGTATACCCACGGTGAGGATGAACTTGACGCCAGCACGTTGCTCCGGGAGCAGGCAAGGGCGTATGACTCCAATCTGTTGCTGGCCATTGCTGACTGGGATGTGACCGAAAAGGTAAGGACAAAACTTGAGTATAACAACTTTTATCTTTCCTATGAGGATGACATTAACAGTTTTATGGATCGGGTTGACAATGGTGCAGATCTCTACGGATATTATAACTACAGCTTAAAAACTGCTCTGTTTCTCGAATATAAATATATAAATGCTGTCTATGACAGGAGCAGTCTCCGGGACAATGATTCACATTTTTTTTATGGAGGTATTGAGTGGGACAGCACTGAGAAAACCGATATGCTCTTTAAGCTGGGTTATCAGAAAAAGATATTTGATGATGAATTCCTGGACGATGATGACTGGGATGGAGTTGTTTTCGATTTGCAGCTGCGATATCGTTATTCGGAGAAGACTCATCTGTCATTTGATTTTTATCGCACTAACGATGCGTCCGACAGTTATCAGGCCTCGGACCAGACAGTGCTCGGTGCTGTGGTAAAATATGATCAGAAGTTTTCAGATAAGTTGAGCGGCAGTCTCGATTTTGCTTATGAGGATATTGATTATTCAAATGCACATCTGGTGGTCGCAGCTGATCGTGATGATGATACTTTTGCCGCTCGTCCGGCTTTGCAGTATCTCTTTCGCAGGTGGCTGATGTTTGAGTTGGCATATGAATATGAAACCAGGGCGTCAACGGATGATTTCTTTGAATACGACACCAATACTTTTATGCTAAATGCCAATCTGTCTTTATAAAAGTATAGATTTCTGACATAAATTGAAGTAAAAGTTGTCCCATATTATTCGGGTCTTATACCTGCATAATATGGGATTTTTTATTTCAGACAGTTGGCGAAAGGAAGATTGAAAATGGGGAAAGCATCAATAATAGCTCTTTTACTGGGCCTGTTGACCGGGCTGGGAGCAGCAGGGATCGTTCAAGCCGGCGATTACCAGACCGGGCCGGGGGATGTTCTTAAGATTATTGTTTATGACAATGATGATCTGACAGCAAAGGTTCGTATCTCCGATGCAGGTACAATAGTCATGCCGTTGCTGGGCAAGATTGATATCTCTAAGATGACTATTGACCAGATTACTGAAAAAATCACCCGGCTTCTTGCCGATGGGTATCTGGTCAAACCGCAGGTGAACGTCTTTGTTGAGGCCTATAGAAGCAAAAAGGCGGTTGTGCTGGGAAATGTCAGGAACCCGGGACTTGTGGAGCTTAGTGGTCCCATTACATTTCTTGAACTTGTCTCAAGATCCGGCGGTCTTGCAAAAGACGCCGGAGGTACAGCTACTATTCAGCGTGCCCGTGGAAAGGGAAAGAAAGTAATAATTATTGACCTGAGGGCACTGATGGAAGAGGGTGATCTTTCCCAGAATGTGATGATAGGTGATGGTGATACTGTTTTCGTATCAAAGGCCGGAATGTGTTATATCACCGGCGAAGTAAAGAACCCGGGAACTTATCCGTGCGGTGAAAGGGCAACCGTCCTTAAGCTTATTGCTCTTTCCGGCGGTTTCACTGGAAAGGCAGCCAAAGGAGGGGTTAACATTGTGCGAATTATAAATAACAAAAAAACCGTGCTTGAGGATGTTGATCTCTATACTCACCTTGAACATAATGATGTGCTGGTAGTACCGGAAAGTTTTTTCTGATTTGTTCAAGGATTATATTGCCTGCAGGGTGGCAGTTGCCTTTATATGCAGGTGATGGACAGCGGCTCAGATCCGGCCTCTTCGCTGCCTTTCAGGGCTGGGGCCTGTTCCGGATTGACCACTGCAGGATATTTTATCAGCGCAGAACTTTTACAATCACCACGGTATTGAAGCAGAATCTATGCAAAATTCAACAAATATGAGTTATCAGGAAGATTTCGAAGAGTATGATGTTGACATCAGAAGTTACCTGAAGATTATCAGGGCCAGGTGGATGCTCACGGTTTCCGTGATGGTTGTGGTTCTCCTGATTACAGTTATTGCCACATACACCACTGTGCCGATCTATACTGCAGAATCACAGGTACTGATAGAAAGAAACCGGGGGAAATCTGCGCTGGAGTCAAATTTTTATTATTATGAACCTGATTTTCTTGAAACGCAGGCTGTTCTCATCAAAAGCGAAAATGTGGCACTTAAGGTTGTCAAAAATTTACAGTTGGCGACAAAATACAGGAGTTATTTTTTCAAAAACGATCCGGAGGGATTTTCTCTGGTTGGCTTTTTTCGTGAAAAGGTCGGCACCCTGCTGGGAACGCTAACCTCTCTGTTTAGCAGTTCAGATAAAAAAGGCAGTGCTGAAAATACCGAGTCTATCGAGTTTGAACCAAAGAGCGATGAAGAGATCATCGCCGAGATTATCAGAGGCGGACTGAATGTTGTTCCGGTCAGAAACACAAAGGTTGTCAGCATTTCATATGCAAGTAAAGATCCAGCCATTGCAAAGCTTGTAGCAGACGAGGTTGTGAAGGCGTATATGGATGAGATGCTGGACATAAAGCTGAGTACATCCAGTTATTCTTTGAAGTGGATGACCCAGAAAGCTGCTGAAGAGAGGGATAAGCTGGAGCGTTCTGAGAGGGAACTGCAACAGTTCATGCGGGAGAATGATCTTGTAACGGTGGAGAACCGATTGACTGTTCTACCTCAGAAATTGTCAGAATTCGGTAGTCAGCAATCAAAGGCTGAGACGGAAAAACAGGAACTGCAGGATTTGCTGGGGCAGATTGGATCAGCTGATAATGACGGTGAAAAGCTGGAGAAGATGCCTCTGTTTGCTTCAGATGAAGTACTTAAAAATATTCGGGAGAGGATATATAAGGCAAGCAAAAATATCCAGGAACTTTCAAAAAAATATGGCCGAAAGCACCCTGTTATGATCAAAGCCAGGGATGAGCTGAAAATTTTGAAGGAGGAAAAACGTTTTGAAGTAGAGAGGATAGTTTCCTCCATAAAAAATTCCTATCAGCTCGCTGCATCAAAAGAGAAAAATCTGTATGGTCTGTTGGGTACAACAAAAAATGAGATGCTTGATTTGAATGAGAAGTTCATGCAGTATTCTATAATGAAGCGCAGTGTGGACAGTAATCGTGTGCTTTATGATACTCTGCAGTCCAGTATCAAAAAACAGGGAGTTACAGAACAGGCACAAAGTGTCAATATATGGGTCATTGAAAAGGCCGCCCTGCCCACATCACCGTCAAAACCAAATAAGAAACGGAATTTGCTGCTGGCCCTTTTGCTGGGACTCTTTTCCGGAGTCGGTCTGGCCTTTTTTATCGAATACCTCGACAATACCCTGAAGACCAGTAGACAGATTGAAGAAAGATTTGCTTTGACGGTACTCGGCTCTGTGGAGGAACTGAAAGGGAAAGGGAAAAATATAGATACCCATGTACGTTACAATCTTCTCTCATCCATTGCTGAAAGTTATCGGTTGATTCGATCGGCTCTGTTGCTCTCAACTGCAGACCATCCACCCCAAGTTGTTCTTGTTACCAGTATGAGCAGCGCTGAAGGAAAGACAGCTACGGTTATCAATCTTGCCAGGATGCTTGCCCAGGACCATAAGAGTGTTCTTATCATTGACTGTGATCTGCGGCGTCCCCGGATGCATTCGCTGCTTGGTCTGCCTAATGACCGGGGTTTGAGTGTTTATCTTGCGGGAAACAGTGATGAGTATACGGTACTGAAAATTCCCGACGAGGAGATCTCCCTGATTCCTGCCGGACCTGTTCCACCTGATCCTGCAGAACTGCTGGGTTCTGCGAGAATGAAGACACTGCTCGACGAGGTCCGTAAGACGTTCGATTTCGTCCTCTTTGACTCTCCCCCCGTCGGCGTAGTTACAGACAGTCTGACTTTAAGCAGTTATGCGGATGGAACTATTCTTGTGGTGAAAGCGGGGAGTACCACTGTTGAGATGCTTGAAAACGGAGTGAAGAAAATGCGTGATATCAATGCACGCATACTGGGTGTAGTGCTTAACCGGGTAAGGAAGATGGATCGGGATTCTTACCAGTATGGGTACGGTGCCTATTATGGCAGGGATAACGATTGACTGCGACATTTATACTTTTTCTTTTCAGTCTGGTTTTTGCCCCCCTTGCTTTTGGCACGGCGGAGCAATGGTCCCTGACCGTGCTGGAACTTTCTGCCGGGACTGTCTGCGCCATTTTCTTTCTTTCAGCAGCGTTTGCAAGAGAGAGGGCGGTTAAGGTTCCCGGCCTGCTGCCTCTTCTTCTGCTCTTCTGCCTGATGATTCTGCAGCTGATACCGTTGCCTGTTTTTCTGGTAAAAATCATTTCCCCCGGTTCCTACAATGTTTACTCCCCTCTGCTTTCGCTGACAGAGAAGGGGGGAGGATTGATACCTCTTTCTATAAATCTGAGGGCAACCCTGCATGAGATGCTGAGGATGGGATCCTGTTTCCTCCTCTACATGGCGACAGTTCAATTACTCAGTGAGCCACAGAGATTGAAGAAAGCGGTTAACGGGGTTGTCTTTCTGGCGGCGGCAATAGCCTTTCTGGCCATTGTACAGGCAGTTGGTTCACCCGATAAGATCTACTGGATACGTGAAGTCCCCCATAACGCAAAACCCTTTGGTCCCTGGATTAACCCGAATCAGTTTGCCGGATATATGGAGTTGATATGCCCGCTGGCCTTTGGTCTTTTTCTTTTTTATAAACCACGGGTGCGTGAAGATGAGTCTTTCCGTCAGAAGTTTGTCTCTTTCTTCACTGTTTCCGGCTTTCATTTCCACCTTTTTTTAGGTTTTGCAACAGTTCTGATGGTGCTGGCGGTGTTTGTCAGTTTATGTCGCGGTGGGATACTGAGCATTGTTGTTGCAGGGGCTGTGTTTTTCTCACTTGTCAGATGGAAATTTCCCGGCCGTGGAAGGACCGTTTCTTTTGTAATTCTGTTTTCTATTTTCATGGCAATTTCCTGGTTTGGCTGGGATATTATCATTTCCGAGTTTAACCACGGTTTTGATATTGAGGGTAATGTCACCGATGCCCGCATCACTCTCTGGTCAGATACCCTTGCAATTATAAAGGATTTTCCACTTCTGGGAGCGGGATTTGGTACTTTTCTGTCTCTCTATCCGATGTACAGGACAATCGGTGGCAGCGCTATTCTCGATCATGCTCATAATGACTACCTTGAGCTTTTCACAGATGGAGGTGTCGTCGGTTTTTTCCTGGCAGCCTGTTTTGTGTTTTCAGTTCTTCTCCATGGCTGGAAGCTGATCAGGCTGAGAAGGGATCGATATGCTATTTTGCTTGGAATAGGCGGCATCAGTGGCATCATTGCACTTCTGTCCCACAGTATTACAGATTTTAATATGCATAATGGTGCTGTGGCTTTTTATTTCTTTTTTATTTGCGGTGTTGTTGTGGCAACGGCAAATATCAGGTTCAGCCATTTTTATGGTGGTTCCTCAGCTTCCTCTTCTGCGAATACACTGCTGAAGCCTCTTTCCCGGCGGGGAGCGGGTATGCTTGCTTTATCAACCCTGCTTCTTGTGTCGCTTACCCTGCTGGTTCAGGGGGGGGCATTCCTGGCCTGGCGTCAATCAGTTACAGTGGCAGATTTGTATGTGAACAGTAATCTTTCTGAAAAACAACTGCGGAAGATTGTTGAGAAAATGAGATGGGCCACGCTCTGGGATCCTCTCAATGGCTCCTATTTTTATAGATACGGTACTGCAGAATGGTATCTTGGAGCAGAAGATGAAGCATTGAGTCAGTACCTTTGTGCTGTGTGGAAAAATCCTCTTGAAGGGCTCTTCTTGCAGCAGTTGGGACTGGTTGTGGAGGGCGAGAGCGGCAAACAGTTGATCGAAGACGGGTACAGCAGGGCTCTTGATAAAAAGGATATGGCCTTTACTTATACAGAATGGCTGCTTTGGCAGGGCAGACGAGGGGAGGCTAAAAAAGTTCTGGCAGATCGTCTGTCCCATGATAAAAATGAGATAAATGACTGGATGGCATTATTGAACAGTTATTCGTTCAGCAGACAGGATATCACAGAAGTTCTCCCGGCAACTGCTGGAGGATGGATTCAGTATGGTCGATACTGTGAGGAAAACGGCAAAAATGTTGATGCCGTTTATTTTTTCGACCATGCTACTGAACTGCTATCGGAAAGTGAGGCTCCCCAATCCTCCTGGTTTCGGGAGATTATCCATTTTTACAGCAGGCAGGGATTGGCGGACACCAGTCTGGCAGTTTTGCGTAGGTCAGTGGAAATGATTCCCGACTCTGCTTATTTCCATGTACTGCTTGGTGAACATTATCGGGAGAAGGGTATCAGTTACAGAGCCAGAGAGGAATTTGAGCGGGCGCTTGTCCTGGATCCGGAGAATAAGAGGGCACGGAGGCAGTTGAGACGAATGGGTTATGGTGACGCATATTAAAACACTACTCTTCTCTCAGTCTGTAGGCGTGGGAGATCTTCTGAATTTTTTTATTGTTTTCCTGTAAGTTCCAATAAATGGATTTTAACTCCTGACGTTGTTTCTCCGGCAGGTTGTCAGCCTTGGTGTCAGCCCGTTCAAGGAGTGAACGGATGGCCCCGGAAGATGATCTGATCTCTTTGAATGTTATTGAAAGATCCCGATTCAGTGCATCGATTTTTTTCGCCAGTTTTTTCCCTTCATCATTACGTCTCAGATGTATACTGTTGCTGAGATCTTTTTTTAACATATTATCCAGCACTCTTTCAAAGCGGAACATCGGACCGGCAATACGATGACTGAGCAGCAGTGCGGCAATAGCCGTAAACACAGTGGTTGACAGAATAAATAGCCAGTGTGAAATGAAAATATCTCTTAGCTGGATAAGAGGATTGTCGTGGGGGGTTGATCCCGGTTGAATATTGGAAACAGCCGGAGTGACGGGGTCGGCAGAGAATGTTCCCAGCAGAACCAGTAAAAAAAGAAATCCTCCGGCGACAAAGAGAAAGAAACCGAAGAGTAATTTCCCCTGGAGGGAATTCTTTAAAAAATAATTTCTTTTTTTCTTTTGTCGTACCATGGTCTGTGGTGCACTATTGGGTGAGCGGAGTTTATATGAAAGTCATGTGTAATTTGTAAGGGGAGGGATTCGGAGGGGTGTTGCCACAACAATCCACAGCTGGCGAGGACGTTTGGCAATATCCCTTCGAATCCCGACTACACCACTTTCATGCTTCATTGTGAAAATATCTCATGGGTTACAATTTCGTCAGCAGGTAGACTCCTACACCCGTTGCGGCCAGCCAGATGTTT
>JAFDME010000055.1 GCA_019306075.1 Deltaproteobacteria bacterium
GAATGCGGTAGTTCAACTGTACCGCATTCCTTTTACAATTTTTACTGAAGGGTTTCACCAGCGATGAAGAAAAAAAGTTGCCTGACACTGACTGATCTGCTGGTCGGCACATTTCTTCTCATCGTTATTCTGTTTTTTGCCTACCGTGTCAAAGTCGGCCTAAACTACAATTGGGCATGGGATTCAATTCCTCAGTTCCTTTTCAGGTATGACAATGAGAAACAGCAGTGGATGTCCGGTATTCTCATGACAGGTTTCTACACCACCATTCGTTTAAGTTTTTGGGGTATCATTCTGGCCACATTTTTTGGTGTTGTCACCGGAATCGCAAAAACCAGCAACGTGCTGTTTCTCAAATGGCTGGCAACCACCTACGTAGAGACAATGCGTAACCTGCCGCCGCTGGTCATTATTTTTATTGCCTATTTTTTTGTCGGTGATCAAATTTTGTCTCCACTGGAAATTGACAGTTGGGCGGAAACCCTCTCCCCTCAAAAACAGCTTATCCTCTCCACGCTTTTTGCAAAACCAGGCTACCTCACTTCATTTTTCGCCGCTCTGATGACACTGGCCATTTTTGAAGGCGCCTATATCACTGAAATTGTAAGAGCCGGCATCGAATCTATCGCTACAGGTCAATGGGAAGCTTCCCACGCTCTCGGCCTTACCGGATACCAGCAGATGCGCCATATTATTCTGCCACAAACCTTCCAGCGAATCATGCCGCCCATGACTGGTCAGTTTATTTCCCTTATTAAGGATTCTTCCATTGTTTCAGTTATTTCCATTCAGGAATTATGTTTTCAGGGGATAGAGCTTATGACCAGCACACTGCATACAATTGAGATCTGGACTGTTATAACACTCATGTATCTGGCCCTGACCCTGCCATGCTCTCTGCTGGTCGAGCGGCTTGAGGTTCGCATGACTCAGGGCATGAGATAGGAATATCCTGCAAAAGCCTATCTCACTCCCCAACATGCTGTAATTAATATTCTTTTGCAACAGACTTCCTAATCAATCGTAGAATAATTTATTCTTAACAAGCCGATCAGTGCCTTACTCCATAAAAGCTGTCATAAAAAACAGGTAAGCGCAGACTCCGAGAAATTGAGAAATGTATGTTGAAATTATGTGCCTATGGTATAGCACCAGGGTACTTATCCAAGGATTTTGAAATTCCGATTTATTCGGGTTAGTGCTATTATACTCATCGTTATGGTTATATCATATGATGATTCATCACTCTTAACACGGATATGCTGTGGTTATTTTAAACACCACGTTTTTTCCAGGGGGAGCAAATGGAATATAATCTTAAAAACAGAAGCTTTCTTAAACTGCTTGATTTTTCAACAGAAGAGATCGATTTTCTGCTGACATTATCCGCTGATCTGAAAAAGGTAAAATACGGTAAACAGGAGCAACCCCTGCTTCAGGGAAAAAACATTGTTTTGATTTTTGAAAAAGCGTCAACACGAACCAGGTGCGCCTTTGAGACAGCCGCTTATGACCTTGGAGCAAATATTACCTACCTCGGACCGTCGGGTTCTCAGATTGGCGTTAAAGAATCAATAAAAGATACAGCAAGGGTTTTGGGCCGCATGTATGACGGTATTGAATTTCGTGGATTTGAACAGTCAAAGGTTGAGATACTTGCCGAATATTCAGGAGTTCCTGTCTGGAATGGACTTACAAATGAATTTCATCCCACCCAGATACTTGCGGATCTTCTCACGGTTCGTGAACACTCTGACAAGCCTCTCAATCGTCTCTCTTTTGCTTACCTGGGGGATGCGAGAAATAATATGGGAAATTCCCTTATGATCGGATGCGCCAAAATGGGCATGGATTTTCGATCTGTATCTCCAGAAAAACTGCAGCCGGATAAAAAACTTATCGCAACAGCCATGAAAATTGCCGAAGAGACCGGTGCAGAAATAACCATCACTGATAATATATCTGCAGGAGTAAAAGGTTGCGATTTTCTCTCCACTGATGTCTGGGTGTCCATGGGTGAACCTGAAGAGGTCTGGAAAGAGAGAATTGCCACTCTTCTTCCTTTCCAGATTAACTCGAAGATAATGAAAATGACGGGAAACCCCTCGGTAAAGTTTCTCCATTGTCTTCCTGCCTTTCATAACCGCGATACAGAGGTCGGCGAAAAAATTTATCAGAACTTTGGGCTTGAGGCCATGGAGGTTACTGAAGATGTATTTGAATCACCGGCGTCTCTGGTCTTTGACGAGGCCGAAAATCGACTGCACACAATCAAAGGGGTTATGGTTGCCACTCTCGGATAACCGTCTGATAAATAAGATATAAAACACCAACTCCACAGGGAACAGTCCATGAATACTTCAGAATATATCAGGTTGGAAAATGAATATGGGGCCGCCAATTATAAACCTCTCGATGTTATCCTCATCAGGGGCAAAGGCATCTGGGTATGGGATGTGGACGGCAATAAATATATGGACTGCCTGGCTGCCTATTCAGCCGTCAACCAGGGTCATTGCCATCCTGTAATCCTTAAAGCAATGATGGATCAGGCTGAAAAACTTACTCTCACCTCCAGAGCATTTCGCAACGACCAGCTGCCGTTTCTTTATGAAGAGCTGTGCAAACTGACAAACTCCCATAAAGTATTGCCCATGAACAGCGGAGCTGAAGCGGTTGAAACGGCAATTAAATGTGTCCGCAAATGGGGCTATGAGGTTAAGGGTGTCGAAAAAGACAAAGCTGAAATCATTGTCTGTGCCGACAATTTTCACGGCAGAACTTTAGCCATTGTCGGGTTTTCAACCGACGAAAATGCCAGAGCTAATTTCGGCCCCTTTGCACCCGGTTTTAAAACCATCCCCTTTGGAGATGCGGACGCTCTTGATGAGACCATTACCGAAAATACGGTCGCCTTTCTGGTTGAACCTATCCAGGGAGAGGCTGGAGTCATTATACCACCTGCCGGATATCTCAAGAGAGTCAGGGAAATCTGTACAGAGAAAAATGTAATACTCATCCTTGATGAAATCCAGACTGGCCTTGGTCGGACAGGAGCGCTGCTGGCTGAAGAACATGAGGGCATTGAAGCTGACCTGACGCTGATCGGCAAGGCGCTCTCAGGAGGATTTTATCCTGTATCCGCAGTGCTCTCCAACAGGGAAGTTCTTGAAATTCTAAAACCCGGCCAGCATGGTTCAACATTTGGAGGCAATCCTCTTGCCTGCAGTATCGCAAGAACAGCCCTGAAAATCCTTATTGATGAAAATATGATTGAAAATTCCAGGGAGATGGGTGAATATTTTCTTTCCGAACTTAAAAAGATCAAAAACAGGCAGATCAAAGATGTGAGGGGCCGCGGCCTGATGATCGCCATAGAGTTCCACGATGGAACCGAAGGGGGGGCCAGAGCAGTAGCTGAGAAATTAAAAGTGCTTGGCATTCTCTGCAAAGAGACCCACACATACACCATACGATTTGCCCCTCCGCTGGTAATTAAAAAAGATGAGGTTGACTGGGCGTTGAAAAGAATCAGACAAGTCCTTGACAATAAATAAAAGAGAGGTAACCGGGTGAGAAAATTCGATTTGGAACATGTCTATGAGTCCCAGCAGTTTGACTCCGAACTGCTTGACATAATTTTCACTGTTGCAGATGAGATGAAGAATGATCTCCTGTTAAAAAAACGTCGCTATTCACAGGTTCTGAAAGATAAAATCATGGCTTCTCTTTTTTATGAGCCGTCAACACGTACCCGCTTTTCATTTGAAAGTGCCATGGCAAGGCTGGGCGGCAGTATACTCACCACAGAAAACGCCAAAGAATTTTCCAGTGCCTCAAAAGGAGAAACGCTCTATGACTCAACGCGTGTAATGTGCGGCTATGCCGATTTAATTGTTATGCGGCACAATAAGCCGGGGAGTGCAAAAATGGCTGCTGAGGCATCCTCCGTCCCGGTGATCAATGCCGGCGATGGTTCAGGACAACATCCCACCCAGGCATTATTGGATCTCTACACAATCAAAGACTCTTTTTCCACCATCAACGGTTTATCCATAGCCATGGTTGGAGATTTAAAATATGGTCGTACCGTCAGATCACTCTCCTATCTGCTGACAAAATACAGTAACATTACGATATATTTTGTATCACCATCTGTCTGCAGAATGGACGATGATATCAAAAATTATCTGACCGAAAATGACATTAAATGGAAAGATGAAGATTCACTGGAAAAGGTGCTGCCACTGGTTGACTGTATCTATATGACCCGTATCCAGAGAGAACGTTTTCCCAATCCGGAAGATTATGAAAGCGCCGCAGGAAAATACATTATTGATGTGGAACAGGCAGGGATGATGAAGGAAAAAAGCATCATCATGCATCCCCTGCCCCGTGTTGATGAAATATCCAGGGAAGTGGACAAGGATCCCAGAGCCAGGTATTTTCAGCAGGCCGGGAACGGTCTCTATATTCGCATGGCCTTGCTCTATCTGCTGCTAACAAACAATCCAGACATCTGAAAGCGGAACTTACTGTTTACGGACCAGGATAGTTGAGAAATAGTGAATGTCCTTTCCGACAGCATCACGGATATTTCTCCAGATTTTCTGGTCACCAAGACTGCTTCTTTCCACCAGGACAGCATTGTCCGTGAGATTAAGTTCATCCAGCAGTCGAACAATTTTATCCATAACCTTATGGACTTTCATAAAGACCACGGTATCGCTGTGAGCGAGCACTTCACGCATCCGGCCATTTTCAAAGGTTGCAGGAATAACAATAAGTCTCTCATCCCCCAGGCAGAGGGGCAGCCCGGCAGCAGCGGAAGATGCTCCGATAGCCGAAACTCCGGGAATTATCTTAATCACGATATCAGTACCACTACACTTCTGCAGGGTTTCACAGACATAAAACCCGGTACTGTATATAGCCGGATCACCAAGAGTGGGAAACACTACATCATTACCGGCTTTAAGATGACCTGTAATAATTTCAGCGGCCTCCCGCCAGGCACCATCTACTTCAGGATCAGGCTCCCTGCCGCGATGTACCTGTTTCATGGGGAAATGGTGTGTGAGGATCGTCTTCCCCCTAGAGCTCACCTCCCCCTCAGCAATTTTAAGCGCCATACTTTCGCCGTTTTTAAAGGCTGATGGCGCAAACCAGACGGGACACCTCTCCAGAATCCTTGCAGCCTTTAATGTCATCAGTTCCGGATCCCCGGGACCAACTCCAATTACATAAAATGTTCCCTGCATTTAGCACCTTACTTCAAAATTACCTTCAAAAAACAAGAAGTTTATAGTGACAGTCAACGCCTTGTAATTATAAATAAAAACAGCTACGGGCATCTTACGACCCCGGAGCTGCCCTGCCAGGCCAGGCGGGCCACCAGTAACCCGCCTGGCATTACGGCATCAATCACTTCAAGGTGACACCTTTTTCTTTAGCAGCATCCGCAATTCGCTCAACAAACAGGTTGGCAAACTTATCATTTGAGCCCAACCCTTTCATCACCGTATGCACCATGTATCCTTCTTTTTCAAGAATGGATTTCCAGCTGTCAGGTTCATCTCCGGCCATATCATTGGTTGCATGGTCGCCGGCCACAATCATAAAGGGACGAAGAACAATTTTATCATTTTCAGCATGCCGCAACTGAGCAACAACATCTTCAATAGTCGGAGTCCCTTCAACCGTTCCAATCAATGTATTGACCTGGGGGTAAGTCTCGCGCATTTTTTTCTGAAACTCTGCATATATTCCGGAAGACCAATGCTCATTGCCGTGCCCCATATACAAAAGAACAGCACCTTCCTTTTCAGCCATTTCAACATCTCCTGCAAGTGTTCTCACAGCTTCCTCAAGATCTTCATGATAACTGTACAGATCACCAGGCATACCGAGAGCAGGACGACCCATTACAATACTGGAGAACGGCTTCCATTTGGCCTTTGTAGTTTCTATTGAGTCCATGGCCTTCACATAGGACTTCAGATCCTGTGCCTGCTCCATAAAAAACATATGGGTAGGCTGAACGATGATATTACGATACCCATCTTCACGCAAATCACCAAAGGTCTGGATAATATTCTTTACATAGAGGATTTCCCCGGGAATACCCTGATCCAGCCATTTTTTTGATTCCGCCCGTCTCTTCCTCCATACGGAGCGGATGATGTTTGAGGTAAAGGACACCCTGACTTCAGTTGCAGGATAGGCTTTTTTTACATGGTCAATGATATTAGTTATCGCCTGAACGGCTGAGGGCACGGTGGTTCCAAAACTGGCTATAATGATTGCTGTCTTCTCCACATTCTGCTTCTTCCCACTTGCCCAGGCCATCGACGAGCACAGTAACATAAAGACAAAAAATGAAACAGCAACAGTCCTCTTTCTTCTCCACATGGTTTTCTCCTTTTCAATGTAATCTTTCGATCTGGAGATAAAAAAATCCCCGAACCAATGTTATTGATCCGGGGATTCCCTGTTTTTCCTCGTATCGTCCAGGCACCCCTGTCCTCGGGAATACCGTCCATTCTCTCTTATCAGGCAGGTCTTCTGACTCCCGGATCCTTCATCATTCACGCCTTCCCAGGTTTCCCCAGTGGCAAATAGTGTGAAATCAGTCCCCGGTTACAGCGGCGGGCCCGTCCTCGAATCACACGAGGTTCCCCATTAAGCTTTTAAAAAAAAGCACCTGAAACTCGACAACTATTACCAATATTAAATCCAGGAAGTCAACCTTTATAATAATTATTTCCTTTCTTTTATTTCGGGTGTACTATCGCTCAGGATTAAAAACTTCTTTTGTCGAATTTGATAAACTCGTAAAAAGGTCATTTGAAATTTCAGATGGTATCGTAAAAAACTCCGTTTAAACATGGATCATAGTTTAGCCGCACAGATATGGCCACAGCTCATCTGGCCCCTCATACGCATCACTTTTTTTATCTCCATCGGACTTGTCATTGCCAACTGCATTGAGAGTCTGAACTGGACAGAACGACTGGCTACACTTGCCAGACCGCTCATCAAAATCGGAAGACTGTCGCCGATCACCGGAGCCAGTTTTTCGATTGCCTTTTTCTCCGGAGTATCCGCCAACTCCATGCTTGCTGAAGCATTTGATGGAGAAAAAATCACCAAAACTGAACTCATCCTTGCCAACCTGTTTAACTCACTTCCCCGATTCTTCCTCCATCTGCCTACGGTTTTTTTCCTCACCGCCCCGCTTATCAAAGGAGCCGCTGTAATATATGTCGGGCTGACATTTACCGCAGCCATCCTACAGACTATCCTGGTTGTTCTTCTGGGCAGAGCTGTCCTCCCGAAAAACGAAGAAACCGTTATTGTCAGCACTGAAAAAAAAGCCAGACCCGGTTTTCAGGAAGTTCTGCAAAAAAGCTTGCTACGATTAAAAAAACGAATGAAAAAACTGTTAAAATTTATGGTTCCCGTATACATTCTATTCTTTCTTTTTAACAGGTATGGTCTTTTTACGCAGCTCAAGGAGATGATAGCCGCCAACGCATGGTTTCTCAGCTGGCTCAATCCACAGAGCCTCGGCATAGTCATTCTTCATATAACAACCGAGTTTTCCGCCGGCCTTGCGGCGGCCAGTGTTCTCCTCGCTGAAAACAGCCTTACCTACAGGGAAGTGGTGCTGGCACTGCTGGTCGGCAATATTCTGGCTGCCCCGATACGCGCCCTCCGCCATCAACTCCCCTACTACACAGGGATTTACAGTCCCTCCCTTGCTCTGCAGCTTGTCGGGATCAGTCAGTTTACCCGTGCTCTTTGCGTCATAGCAGTTGCTCTATGTTATTATTTCCTCACCAGTTAACGCAATGCAACTCCGGAGAATCCTATGGTGACGCCTTCCTCAAAAAAGTTTCTGTTTCTCACCATTGCACTTGCTCTGACTACTGCTGGAGCAATTATCCTTTCCACCGGTATGGGATATATTTCAATTTCAGCAGGAGAGATCCTCAAGGTCATCTTCTCCTCCATAAGCAACAGTTCCTCACATCTAAACGGTATCGATAATTCGATTCCCTATGTGATCATGGATGTTCGGTTGCCCCGAATTCTCACCGCCACCCTCGTTGGAGCCGGTCTTGCCATGAGCGGTGTAATTTATCAGGGTATCCTCCTCAACCCTCTCGCCGACCCTTACACCCTTGGAATCTCCAGCGGCGCCGCTTTCGGTGCCTCTCTTGCCCTGCTTGCCAACCTCACCCTGTTCAACCAGTTTTCAATACCACTCTTTGCCTTTGTCGGCGCTATAGTCACCCTCTTCGTGGTCATTCATCTCTCCACCTTCAACGGTCAGATTTCAGCCAACACCCTGATTCTATCCGGAGTCATTGTTGGTGCAATTCTGTCGGCTGGAATCAGTTTTCTGAAATATCTTGCCGACGAACAGGTTGCCATCATCATCTTCTGGCTGATGGGATCCTTTATATCAAGCACATGGGACGGTGTTGTAATCATTGGCGTAGCGGTACTTATCGGGGCAATCGTTACCCTTTATTATGGTCGTGACCTGAACATCATGAGTCTTGGATCCCGCTCATCAGACGCCCTCGGAGTCGAAACCGCCAGGGTGCGGATTATCCTTCTTCTGACCGCCTCCTTTGTTACAGCCATATGTGTTGCGATGACCGGAATCATCGGTTTTATCGGCCTTATCGTACCGCATCTGATGCGGTTTTTCGTCGGTCCCGACAACCGCAAACTGCTGCCCGTATCCGCGATGGCAGGGGGTATTCTGCTGCTTTTCGCAGACACTATCACCAGGGCAATATTGCCGGTCGAAGTCCCCATCGGCGTACTGACAGCGCTGATTGGCGGGCCTTTTTTCTGTGTAATTTTCCGCAAACGGCAAAGAGGCGGACGTCATGAATAATCATCCCCTCTATGATATAGCAGATATCTCTTTCGGCTACGACGCTACTCCTGTCCTGCAGGATCTTTCCTTCACCCTTGAAAGTGGAAAATTTTATGGTATCGTAGGGCCGAACGGTTGCGGTAAAACAACACTGCTTGATCTGCTTATCGGTAATAGAATACCTCTGTCCGGATCTGTTTCGTTTAAGGGGAAAATCGTCAGTTCATACCACCGCAGAACCCTTGCTCAGCAGATAAGCCTCGTCCCCCAGGAATTTGATACAGGTTTCGGCTATACCGTTGAGGAGATTGTGCTGATGGGACGTCATCCCTATATCAGCCGTTTTGCCTCTCCTTCAGCGGAAGATTGGCAGCGGGTTGATCAGGCAATGAAGACTATCGGTATTGATGACCTTAAGAATAGATATACCAATGAACTTTCCGGAGGACAAAAACAACGTACAGTTGTTGCCCGGGCACTTGCGCAGAATACAGATGTACTTATCTTTGATGAGGCGACATCCAGTCTCGATGTAAAATACAGTCTGGAAATTTTCAATGTTGCAAGAAGACTTGTACTTGATAAAGGTCGAACTGTTATTGCCGTCATCCACAACCTGAATCTTGCAGCGGCCTACTGCGATAAACTTCTCTTTATGAAAGATGGTAAGATTGCCTGCTACGGCCCGACTGCAGAAGTTATGACCCCGGAGACAATCGCTGGTGTGTTTGATATCTCTTCAAAAGTCTCCCACGATCCATACAGCAGAACACTGCAGGTCAACTTCCGCTATTGGGATTAAATTTTTTCCCTCTATTCTGCCCGTTTATGAAAAAATATTTCTTTTTCCTCTCACTGCTTCTCCTGCTCCCGGCTCTGTCCGTCAATGGTGGACAGGTGTCTGGTACTACCGACAACAACGGCAGAATAATTTCGCCGGACAAACCGTTCAACAGGATAATTTCTCTCTATTCCGCCCATACCGAAAACTTGTGCAGCCTTGGTGCGGAGAATCAGATCATTGGAATATCCGCTTCTGATGATTACCCCTCATCGATTCTTGACAGAAGACGCTTTTCCTACCGAGAGGATGTGGAAAAATTTATAGGTGCACGTCCCGATCTTGTGCTTGTCCGTCCAATGATCGAAAGATCCTATCCTGAGTTTGTGAAGAAACTGGAACAGGCAGGTATCACTGTGCTCTCACTGCAACCCGGTTCTGTAGGTGAGCTTTTTCATTACTGGAAGACCCTTGGCATCCTTACCGGCAGAAAAAAACAGGCAGAAAAGATGGTCACCTCATTTCAGGAAGGGTTGCAGTCCATTACCGAAAAAGTCTCTGCAATCCCTCTGGAATCAAGGCCGAAGGTCTATTTTGAATCGATACACTCCAAGATGAAGACTTTTTCGGCAACCAGTATCGCCATGTATGTCCTGGATCTGGCCGGAGGTGCAAATATAGCCAAAGATGCCATCCAGGTCCGAAAAACCAATATCGCCGCCTACGGTAAGGAGCGTATCCTCAAGCATGCCTCGGAAATTGACATCTATCTGGCACAAAAAGGCAGAATGAACCCGATAACTATCCCGACCATAGTAAACGAGCCCGGTTTCAAGGCCATCAAGGCGGTGATGGAAAACCGGGTCTATCTGGTCGAGGAATCCCTTGTATCCCGTCCCACCTATCGAATTCTTGAGGGTGTGAAGAAACTGAACGGAATCTTCTACCCCACCACCCAACAATAACCGGTAATCACCATGAGCAGCATACCATCATTTATCATTGCCGGCACTTCAAGCGGCTCGGGCAAGACCACCGTCTCTCTCGGACTGATGGCTGCATTTAAAGATCGCGGCCTGCGGGTGCAGCCCTTTAAATGCGGTCCCGATTTTATTGATCCCGGCCTGCATAAACTGGTAACCGGAACCATCTCGAGAAACCTCGACCTCTGGATGAGCGGCACCGAATTCACTCATCACTGCTTTCATCAGAACCTGCAGAACTGCGATATAGCAATTATCGAGGGTGTTATGGGTATGTTTGATGGTGGCGGCTCATCGAGTGCTGCCCTTGCTCTGTCCCTTGGAGTCAGCACCATCCTGGTACTGGATGTTCGCTCCACCGCAGAGAGTGCAGCGGCGATGGTGAAGGGATTTGAAACTCTTGATCCCCGGGTGGCACCAAAAGGAATTATACTCAACCGGATCGCCAGCGAGCGTCACCTCGAACTGGTCTCCGAAGCGATCAAAAGCCACTGCAGCGCCGAAATACTCGGCCACATCCCCCGCACACTTGAATTCAGTATCCCCAGCCGCCATCTCGGCCTGCTTACCGGCGAAGAATCTCCCCTCAGTGATGAAGCTGTTCAGACACTCATGAAAACAGTGACCACCCATATCGACCTTGACCGCATTCTGGAACTCTTTTCCCTGGAGTTACCCGTGCAGACCTGTGCCGATACAATTATGGCGGAAAAGTCTGTCTGCAGGATCGGTATTGCCCGTGACAAGGCCTTCTGCTTCTATTACCAGGACAATCTCGATCTGCTGGAAAAATATGGTGCGGAGCTTATCTCTTTCAGCCCCCTCCACGACTCCTTTCTTCCTGAGAATCTCGACGCTCTCTACCTGGGAGGAGGATATCCCGAACTCTACGCTGGACAGCTTGGCCAAAATCAGTCCATGCTGGATGATATTCAAAAATTCGTAGAGAAGGATGGAACCGTTTATGCCGAATGCGGGGGCTTTATGTACCTTACCGAGGGTATTACGGGCACCGATGGAACCTTCCATCCAATGGCGGGTATCTTCCCGGTAAAAGCTCATATGCAGAAAAAAAGGGCCGGTCTTGGCTACCGTGAAGTGACGACGGTAAAACAGAGCTTTTTCGGTCCTCCGGGCACAACTCTCAGGGGCCATGAATTCCACTATTCATATATTGATGAGATGCCGGCTCACATAGATCGAATATATAAGGTCAACAACGAAAGCCGTGAGGGATATTGTTACAAAAATGTTCTTGGCGGCTATATGCATCACCACTTTGGTTATAATCCCCAGGTGGTAGAAGAATTTATTCATCACAGCCAAATGGACTGAAGCTATTATGAGCATACATATACAAAAGATAGGACCCCTCGAAATTGAGGCCGAGAGTTTTCGCATCATCAGCGAGGAAGTCGGCAAAACAGATCTGGACGAGCAGACCTTCAAAGTAGTTCAAAGAGTGATTCACGCAACCGGAGACTTTTCCTTTCTTGAAAGTATGAGGTTTTCTCCTGGAGCAATTGACGCCGGGATCCGGGCAATCAGGGAGGGAAAAAATATTCTTACTGATGTTAATATGGCTGCAGCGGGAATAAGCAAGACTCTTCTTGGCAAATGGGGGGGCAGGGTTTTCTGCAAGGTGGCAGACCAGGAGGTTGCCGAAAGAGCAAAGGCTGAACACAAAACCAGATCCGAAATTGCAATAGCCCTTGGCTTGCAGCAGAATATCGGCATCGTCGCCATTGGTAATGCACCGACAGCACTGGTGCAAAGCATTAAGATTCTAAAAGAGGACAAAAATAGTCCAGCGCCCCTTGTTGTCGGTGTTCCCGTCGGTTTTGTCAATGCTGCAGAATCCAAGGAACTGCTGACTGAAGAGAACAGCTGCTATATCACAAACCTGGGTCGTAAAGGCGGCAGTCCTGTTGCCGCGGCCATCGTTAATGCACTGCTTCGACTGAGTGACAACTGATCATGGCTAAGACGAAAAAGCGGCTGCGCAGCGGATTCACCACTGGCGCATGCGCCGCAGCTGCTGCCAAGGCAGCGGCCCTTATTCTGATGCAGGACAGTTCCGCAAAACAGGTCGAGATCCCTTTCCCGGACGGCAGCAGGAAGAGTTTCATTCTTCACTCAACCCTCAAACCTGAAAAGGGTATCGCGAAAAGTTCTGTAATCAAGGATGCGGGTGATGATCCGGACGTTACCAACGGTGCAGAAATTTGTGCAACAGTGGCCCTTGGATTTAATTCGACGGCAACAAACTGTGTGACAATCGACCAATTCCTGCTCTGCGGCGGTGCGGGTGTCGGCAAAGCTACAAAACCAGGGCTTGCTGTTCAGGTTGGAGAACCCGCCATCAATCCTGTGCCCCGGAAAATGATTATCAGGGCAGTCCGGGAAGTGATCCCTCACGGCAGGGTCACT
>JAFDME010000056.1 GCA_019306075.1 Deltaproteobacteria bacterium
AGTGCCAAACTCGATATGGGCGAGCCCGGCATCGGCCATTACAACAAAATAATCAGACGGCAGCCTGACAGGAGCAAAAAACCCTCCCCAGGGAATTTCAACACCGGAAGCCTTAAAAGCCTTCGCTACAGCAAGACTGTGATTGATATCAGAATTAAAGGCGGAATCAGTAATAAAAAAATATTTTGCACCGGCATCCTGCAGATCCAAAGCCGTTCGAGCAACCTTTTCAGGCTCAACTAATCGGTGTTTTCTCCCCTCGATATAAGGATAGGGACAATATATGCAGTTGAAGGAGCACCCCCTCTTGCTCTGCAGATTCAGCATCCCTCCCCTGTCAAGATAAAAACGGTTATGCGGCGCATCGGGCTGAAAGAGACGGACACTGTCCCCCGCCCAGGGCTTTGGCGGCTGCTGCCCGAGAGGAGAGATCACCCCCGTTATTCCAAGGGGGTCAAGACCATTATCCAGGGCATCAACCAGCAGACTGAATCGCTCCCCCTCACCGACAATACCGAAATCAGCTCCAAGAGCGGAGAGAACCTGTTCCGGCATGATGGTAAAACCGCTCCCGCCACAGACAATCAGAGCCTTTGAGCGGCAACGCAGCCAGGCAACAAGGGTTCTAAATCCATTTATAAAGTGGTGGGAATCGCCTGCTTCCGTGTTATCAATATTGCGACAGGACAACCCGATAACTGCAGGGGAGAAATCAACCAGCAGCTCCTCCAGCTTTTCCAGTGAAACCACATTAAGATCAGCTATTCGCACCTTATGAGCGGAAGAAACCGACCCGGCGACATAATCGAGTCCTATGGGGTAAACAGGATAGGGAACAATCAGGGTATTTGGTGAAATCAGCAGGATATTCACAACCGGTAAAACTCCATTGCGGTAAGATAATGACCAAACCCCAGCACAAGAATTTTATCTTCCCTGCTCTTCAGAGTGATCTTACTTTGCCCGGTAATATCGCCGGGAATGACCCCTCCCTCAAAAAAAGAAACAGCAAGAGCGGCAGCCACGGCTGAAGCGGAAGCAAACTCACCTGTCAGCCTCCGGTAATGAATAACGGGGACTGATAATTCCGCCTGCGCCATAAACCGCTGCAGCTGTTTCTCCCCTGCTCCGCTGCCGGCGGCGGGAATACCTGCGAGAACAAGTGCACAACTGTTATGCAGGGAATTAATACCGCCAAGGGAATTTATCAGGGCTGCAACTGCATCGTCACCACTGCTGCTTATATAGCAGGGGATGGAAATGGAACATCCGCTGTTTCTGCTCTTTCTGCCGGCACAGAAGGCGGCACCCCCATCGGCGATCGTGTCCCCCGACTCGACAGAGGGATCAAGGAGCGGAGAAAATATCTCATGCCCCTCATCTGCGCCAATGATAAGGGCGGGTTCCGCCGACTCATCAACCATAAGTTCAGCTGCCAACAGAGCCTGTTCAAAAGAATAGTCTCCGCCGCTGGTGGTAATATTGGGCCCCGTGGCCTCAAACATGATCGCCACCTGACTGGCAGGTCCGTTATGGACTGAACCGACAAAATCCGTAGGACTTGGGAACTGCTCTTGTGTATCTGCAAGACGGGTCAGAAAATCGTAGGTTTCAGAAAGAGCCCCCCAGCCGGTTCCCATAAAAACAGAATCAGGTTTCAGGCTGTCAGGCGAAAATTGCGAATTTTCCAGAGCTGCCGCTGCCAGTGACAGTGTCATCCGCGGCAATCTTTTTAACCGGCGTATCAGTCGAGGCGGCAGGTTTTCTGAAATGGTATCTAACCCCGCTCTGCCGGCAGCGGACCGCCCCCCGAGCATTCTGGTTACGGAGTCGACGGTTGCACCTGCACCGGTGAGACAGGAATATCCATGAATTGTAAGCCCCGGACCCGGCCGACAATGTGCTGATGATGAAAATATATCATCCGTGCCGATCACCAGCGAGCCGTTATTTCCTCCAAAACCAAAGGAATTGGAGAGAACGGCCCGAACGGGAGATTCCAGCGGCTCTGCCAGCGGGACTAACTCAAGTTCCGGGTCAACCTCCCGCAGACCGGTATTGGCTGGCATCAGTCCCCGGGAAAGAATAATGGTGGACACCACAGCCTCAATACCTCCAGCTGCAGCAAGGCTGTGACCGGAAGCACCCTTGATGGAGGAGAGCGGAGGAAGATTGGTAAAAAGTTTATGCAGGGCCAGGGATTCAGCCAGATCATTATCCGGAGTTCCGGTGCCGTGCAGGTTTATATAGCTGATATCAGCCGGACTGAGTCCGGCATCGGCCAGCCCATCCTGCATGGATTTGAAGGCACCCTGACCATCGGGATGAGGAGCCGCCGGATGATAAGCGTCACATGAGAGCCCCGCTCCAAGGAGCAGACCAAGCTGTTTTTCCGGTTTTACCGTGGTGAGAAAAAGCAGCCCTGCGCCCTCAGCCACCGCCATCCCCCGACGATGCCGGTCAAGAGGTCTGCAGCCACCGCCATCAACCAGCTGCAGTGAGTGAAATCCAAAATAGGTAAGACGGCAGAGAGAGTCCACTCCACCGGCAAGAACACTCCTCACCTCTCCCCTGCGCAACATTCTCAGGGCCAGGCAGAGAGCAACAGCTCCGGAAGAACAGGCAGTAGAGACAGTCAGGGCGGGACCGGTACAGTCCAATTCCCGGGCCAGGGAGGTAACGACACTGTTTAACCCATGATTACAATACAACTCTTTTGACGACTCCTCACTCCTGAGCAACTGTTCTGTGGTAAAAATACCGCCTGTAGTGGTTCCAATTATAATCGCATCCGGCGGATGACCACACCCTGTCATGGCCTCCCTTGCCGCAGCACGTGCGAGAAGATGCGTCCGCGGCAGCCCGGACGATTCCTCCAGGTTGTCGACCTGCCCTACTGGCAGGGGGGTTCCCTGTAAAAGGGAAAACAGTCCCATCGGCCTGATTGCCGAATGGTTTTCACGCAGCATTTTTTCCGTAGCCGCAAGCCCGAAGCCCAGAGGACTGACGATACCCGCTCCGCCAATATAGACTGGTCTTTCTGTCAAGAAGGCGACCCCGGCGAATTTTCTTTGATATAATCAGCAAGATTGGCGAGTGAATAAAACACCTTTTCACCTACTTCCTGGTTATTGATCACTATGCCATAATCTTTTTCAACCATCACGACCATTTCCAGAACATCGATGGAGTCAATCCCCAGTTCTCCCCCGACAAGCTGGCCATTTTCATCAAAATCTTCAGGGCTCACATCCTGCAGGTTGAGAATATCGATCAGTTTTACTTTCAGTTCTTCTATTAGTTCACTCACTATTAATTCACTCATATTTTTGCAGTTGGTTTAATTCAGGAAGCCGGAACCATCACAAGATACAAAGGCTGCAGCCTGCTGAAAGTTATATTGACTGATACCTTGAAAACTCAATCCTTCAAACTGTTCTGATGTTAAATCACGCTGCTTATAGTATAGTGGTCGCATCCTTTTGTCATCTGATTTGGTGGTGATTTTCCTAATAATAGAGTACCAGTGTCGATAATTTACCATGAGTAGAATTCGATTTTCAGATCTGACCCTTGAAGACCTCCTCCCCCACCGGGGAGATATGATGCTGGTAAAAACGGTTTTTGAGGTAGACGACAAACATGCCCGTACACTTTGTCGACCTGAAAAATCCTGGCCCATGAGTAACGATCAAGGAGTGCATCCCCTGATTCTCATCGAACTGGCTGCACAAACCGCGGGAGTATGCAACGGCCTCAACAGAATACAGACCCGGGGGATTGATTCGGAGCAGATGGGCTGGCTGGTCGGCATTAAAAAAGCGACTTTTTTAATTAACTCTCTGCCCCACGGCAGTGACATTATTACAAATGCTGAAAACACGTATAGTTTCGAAAATCTGAGGGAAGTTTTCTGTGAGCAGTCCCTGGACAATAACCTGATCGCCAGGATCACATTACAGCTCTTCCAGGCATAGAATTACTTGAGAACCATCTGTGCAACAGAGGAAAAAGAAAGTCAGGACAGACCGACTCTCTATCTAGCATAGCAGCCAGGCCGTTGTAATCGTAATGAAATGTACTTCAATGGTGTTAAAATGACAGAAAAAAATAAGCAGCGGATCGCCATAGTGACAGGGGGAAGTAAGGGAATAGGCAGGTCTATCTGTATTGAACTGGCCCGAACCGGCTGTCACGTCGTTATCAACTACATGGGGGACAAAAAAGGTGCGGAACAGACACTGACACTGGTAAAAAATGAAGGCGGTCAGGGTGAAATATATCAGTTTGACGTACGAGACATGGAGATAACGGAAAAGGCGGTTGACGATATTGCGAAACGACTTGGCTCCATTGATATCCTGATCAACAATGCCGGCATCATAGCCGACGGCCTCTTTATGATGATGTCGCAAAAAAACTGGCAGTCTGTGATCGACACAAGCCTGCAGGGCTTTTACAATATGACCAGACCGGTAATCGAAAAAATGGTACGAAGACGAAACGGAGTCATTGTCTCCATATCATCCGCCAGCTCTCTTATGGCCAACAGAGGGCAGGCCAATTATTCGGCAGCCAAGGCAGGCCTGAATGCAGCCAGCAAATCAGTTGCCTCCGAAGTTGCCCGGCTCGGCATCCGCATTAACGTGGTGGCTCCCGGCCTTATAGAGACAGATATGATCAGAGATGTGCCAAAGGGTGAAATCAAGGCAATGATCCCCATGGCTCGTATAGGAAAACCCGATGAGGTCGCCCGTGTCGTCGGCTTTCTCTGCTCCGATGCGGCCTCATATATGACCGGTCAGATAATCTCGGTTAACGGTGGGATGTTCTAATGAGGCTCCCCACTCTGCTCATTGGCATCTGCCTCATTATCCTCATACCCGTTTCCGGTTTCAGCACTACCAGCCGGGATCAGGAACCGGTGCATTCAGTCCAGGCCGATTTTGTCCAGGAAAAACATCTGCAAATTCTCAACAGACCTATTATCTCCACGGGAACATTTGCCTTTCAGGGACCCGGGTCGCTGCGCTGGGAATATCTAACCCCGATTCCATCGATCCTGCTGCTGCATAACGGTAATATAAGGAAATTTGTAAAGAAAGACGGTAATCTCAGAGAGGACAGGGGCATCGGACTTGATGCCATGCAGCTTATGCTCGGCGAAATCAGCAACTGGCTTGTGGGTCGATTCACAGACAATGACATATTCACCACATCATTTCCGGACAAGCAGACCATCATCCTTAAACCCAGGGGGAAATCTCTCGCCGGTTTGATCAGCAAAATTGAGCTGAAACCTAGCGAACAGAAAGGGGTCCTCGATTCAGTAACTATTTTTGAAGGTTCCGATTCCTACACCAGAATGACCTTCAGTAATACCGTAATCAACAAAAACATACCAGACGCACTGTTCACCGGAAAATGAAGCCGCACATTCTCCTCCTCTCAACCATACTGCTTTTACTTACCGGCTGCGCCTTAGAGAGGCAGGGGCTCCTGCCGGAACTGACACCGGCAGCGGAGATGAATAAAAAATCTCGTTGTGCTGCTGTCTTTCCTGTTGGAAAATGGCAGTTCGTCCACGCCATCGACTTTACCATGGGGAACGGCGCCGGTACCGGGCTTATTGGAGTTACCAGCCTGAATGGAAATGACATTGAATGCGCACTGATCACCGTTGAAGGGCTTACACTTTTTGAAGCTGCCCTGAGCGAAGACAATGATCTGAAAATCCGAAGAAGCGTGCCTCCCTTTGACAATCTCCGGTTTGCGGAGGGGCTGATGCATGACCTGCAGACGCTATTCCTTCCTCCCTCCGCCAAGCATGTAAAATCCGGTCTGACCCATGGCACGAATGAGGTGTGCCGCTATATTGACAGCAATGGAAAAGTTACAGATATCCTGCCGGAACTGGACAACTGCTGGCAGATTAATATATATAATTCGAACATGACTCTTAATCGCTCCATCACCGGACGATCCTGCAAAGACCAGGGTGCAGGCCGGATTCCCGGCTACCTGGAACTCAACAGTTATGGCACAAACCGCTATAAACTCAAAATGACCCTAATACGAGCTGATAAAATCTGATGAAATTTAAACTTATCTACCCTCAATGGCCCAAGCTGAGCAGACAGACAGAATTTCATCTGCCCCCCCACGGCCCTGTTGTTTTTGCTGCCACACTTCCCGACCATATTGATATTGATTTTATTGATGAAAACCTGGAAACCATCAACTTTGATGACGATGTTGACCTGGTCGGCATCTCCATGATGCTCACAGTCCAGGTGAAAAGAGGCTGGGAGATCGCCGACAGTTATCGTAAAAGAGGTGTCAAAGTCATTTTCGGCGGCATCGCCACCATGCTCCACGCCGAAGAGACGATGGAACATGCTGATTCCGTGTTTCTCGGTGAAGCTGAGGGGCGAATGGAACAGGTTCTCTCTGATTTCAGCCGGGACAGTCTGCAGCCCTGCTATGATTTCCTTAACCAGAGGCCCGATATCGCCCTGGTCGGTACTGCCCGGCGGGACATACTCAACCGCAAACTCTATAACTTCAAAGGGGTGCAGATGGTCGATCTGGTGCATGCCTCGCGAGGCTGCCGTTTTAACTGCTACCCCTGTGCCGTTTCCTATCTTGGAGGAAGAGTTTTCAGACCGCGTCCCATAGATAAGGCGGTGAGTGAAATTGCTGCAATTGACAACAATCGGCTCTTCATTGTCGACAATTCCCTGGCCCAGGACACCAAGTGGGAAATGGATCTCTTCAGAGAAATGATTCCGCTGAAAAAAAACTGGTGTTCCCACCCCATAGAGGACAAACCGGAAGTTCTTGACCTTGCCGCCCGGGCAGGAGCCTGGTATGTGTATCAGGCTGTCTTCGACACCTCTGACTACATCAGAGAGCGGATCAAACGCTACCACGATCATGGGATAGGAGTGGAAGGGACGATTCTGCTCGGACTCGACAATCATACCGAAGATTCCATCAAGCGGCTGGTTGATTTCCTCCTTGAAATTGAACTGGATCTCGCGGAATTTACGATTCTGACTCCATTTCCCCACACCAAGGCCTATAATGAACTGCAGAAAGACAACCGCATCCTGTCCAGTGACTGGAATGAATTTTCAGCGGACCAGGTGGTATTTCAGCCAAAAAACATGAGCCCGGACAGACTCCAGCAACTGCTTGATTATGCATGGGATACTTTTTATCAGGATGAGTCCCAGCGAATAAAGATGGCCCGGCTGTTCAAACAGGTTGTAAAAAAAGAAATGGCCGATAATACCTTCAGACCAAGGGACAGAAACCTGGCCGGACAATCTTTTGGTAAACCGGTAAAAAGAGAAGATGCAAACTGATTATTCACAAAATTTCAAACGCAATATTGACCGGCTGCTGCAGGGACCACAATCTCCAGACAAGGAGTTTATCCGCTCCGGAGCTACCTTTGGTGAAGTGTATGAAATTGCAGCCAGCCTGCGCTGTGAGCTGGCCGGTTTCCGCCATCAGAAAAAAGCTGTCTGCCTCGCCGCAGACGACAAAGCAGTTATAGCTGCCGCTCTGCTGGCCTCACTGGGAGGCGGTCCGCCTCTTCTTCTACCCTATGCATTTTCCGCCAGATCCCTTGACAAGATGCAGCGGGAAACAGACTTTACCACCGCAATATCCGACCCGGGTAGAGAGTTTCCTGAAAAAGTTAAGATACTCTCTCCACTCCAGAAATTATCTTCAGGAACTGAGACAAATAAAACCATATCACCCGAATCCGAACTGGTAAAAATTTTTACCGGCGGTTCCACCGGCTCACCCCAGGTATGGCCCAAAACCGCGGAAAATATTTTCGCTGAAGGATTCTTCCTTGCCAATCGTTATAACATTACCGGACAGGACTGCATTCTGGCGACAGTCCCGCCCTACCATATTTACGGGTTGCTTTTCTCCGTTATTCTGCCACTTGTCTCCACGGCAACGGTTATAAAAGATATACCCTCCTTTCCCGATGAAATCAGCAGCACAGCCATAAAAAACAGGGTTACAATCCTTGCATCTGTTCCTGCCCACTACCGGGCACTACGGGACAAAAAGATATCACTGAGACTTGCTGTCTCTTCAGCAGGCATGCTCGATGAGGGGGACAATATTACTTTCAGCCGGCTGAACGAGAAAGGGATCGAAGAGATATACGGTTCCACTGAAACAGGTGGAATTGCAACGAGAAACAGGTTCCTCGGCGAAGACTATTTTACTCCTTTCCCGACTATCGACTGGAGAATTAAAAACCATCGCCTTGCTGTACGCTCCCCCTATATCTCACCCGCTCTGCCCGTTGACAGCGAAGGTTTTTTCACCGCCAATGATCGGGTTAATGCTGAAGGATTCACTCAATTTTCTCTGGGCGGGAGGACCGATGCCGTGACCAAGGTGGGAGGCAAGAGGGTTGATCTTGAAGAGATCAGCACCCTGATCAGGGGGGAACCAGGAGTCGATGACTGCGTGGTTCTGGCTCTTCCTGAAAAAGGAGGTCGCGAACACCGGATCAGCGTTCTGATCGAGGGGGAAACTGTACAGACAGAGAAAATCAGGGAAACACTGGCCGCCACCCTCGAACCTTACGCCCTGCCCCGTCGTATTAAAATAATTCACCGTATTCCGGTAAACAAAAACGGCAAATATGACTGGCACGCCATTACCCGGTTTCTGGAAAGATGAGTTACTTCAGTGATTGTTTTGCCGCCGGGTATGCATGTCTTTCAGCCTGGGCGGATCTGCTGGACGTAATCAATGTTTACCCGGTAACTGATGGAGACACCGGCACCAACCTGCGTATCAGTCTGGCCCCGCTTCACAATGGTATTGAAAACGGACGAGCAACCAGTTCGCTGCTGGCCCGCTGCGCAACCGGCAACTCCGGCAATATTGCAGCAGCTTTTTTCCAGGAATTCTGCCAGGCGGAAGACTTCCCGGATCTTGCAGCAAAAGCTGCTGCAGGCAGGGACAAAGCCTGGCAGGCTGTTGCCAGACCCTGCAGCGGAACCATGCTCACACTGTTTGACAGATTTGCCTCAACTCTTGCCTCTATAACCAGGCAGGAACACCTTTATGGTCCGCTCAGTATCGCGTTACAGGATACAGTCCACGCATCATCAGAGGCTCTGCCGGAGCTTAAAGAAGCTGGTGTAGTGGATTCCGGTGCCCTGGCTATGTATCTTTTTTTTGACGGCTTCTTCAGAAACCTGACCGGACAAAATAACCAACCCGCCTCCATCGTGGACATTTTTGATGGTAAACTGGCAATCAACGACTCTTTTCAGCCGACATCCAGCAGTTGCTATTGCGTTGATCTCACCCTTCAGGCAAATGATCAGCAGATAACCCGGAAATCCATTACAGATATGGGGCAGAGCGTGGTGATGATGGAAAATGAATCGACTCTGAAAGTTCATCTACATACCCCCGATCCTGATGGATTAAAAGACCAGCTCAACACCCATGGAGATATCGTTCAGTGGTCCTCTGAAAAAATCAGCCAGTCGAAAAGAGTGCAGCCTGCCGGCACCGGCACAAAAACAGCTCTTCACATTATGACCGATGGTGCCGGGTCCATAAGCAGGAAGACGGCCGGTGATTATGGCATTACTCTCCTCGACAGCTACATTACAGAGGGCGACAACTCAAGGCCGGAAAGCCTGTGCACCCCTGATCAGATATACCCCCTGATGAGAAAAGGAATAAAAGTCACAACCGCCCAGGCCTCCACCTTTGAGCGACATCAACACTATCTGAGTGTTTGTCAGAGATTTGGCCGCTCCCTCTATCTTTGCGTTGGTTCGGGTTTTACCGGTAATTACGATGCAGTCACCGGTTGGAAAAGAAAAAATGACCCTGGCGACCTGCTGACAGTTCTGGATACAGGTACTGCCTCCGGCAGACTCGGACTCATTACCCTGCTCACCGCCAGACAATCAAAAAAGGGAGTCAGCCCGGCAGAGCTTATTGAATTTGCCGGAAAAAAAATCGATAAATGCGAGGAATATGTCTTTATTGATGACCTGAAATATCTTGTTGCCGGCGGTCGAATATCAAAGGCCGCATCTTTTTTCGGGAATCTTCTCAATATCAAACCCGTTATCAGCCCAATTGCAAATGAGGTGCGTAAAATCGGCATAGTCCACAGCAGAAAGGGGCAGCTGAAATTTGCTATGCAGAGGTTGTCTGACCGCTTTGATAAATCCTCCACGCCTCAGATCCTCCTCCAGTATACGGACAACGAGATATGGATAAGTAAAACCGTACAAAATCAAGTGAGAGATTTACTGCCGGGAGCTGAAATCCTGATCACCCCACTCTCCCTCACCTCCGGTGTTCATATGGGACCGGGAACATGGTCCATAGCCTTTGCGTCAACCATTTAAGATGAAACCAGTCGTCATAATCCCCGTTTACAATCACGGTTCCCGGATCGTCGATGTTGTCCGGCGTACATCCAGGCTGGATCTGCCGATATTGGTCATCGATGACGGATCAACTGACTCCACTGCAGCAAATATTGAAAAGTTATATGGTATCACCTGCCTGCGCCATCCTGTTAATCTCGGCAAAGGAGCTGCAATTATCACTGGCCTTGCTGCCGCCCGGGAACAAAATTATGATTATGCCGTCACCCTGGATGGCGATGGTCAGCATGATCCGGAGGACGTAGAGGTGCTGCTGCGCGCAATCGACAACGACGAGCGGGTTATTGTCATTGGCTGCCGGCAGGGTATGAAAGAGGGGCAAAACGTTCCCTGGACCAGCCGGTTTGGCCGTAAATTTTCCAACTTCTGGGTATGGGCTGCCGGCGGCCCCCTGGTGGATGATTCCCAGTCCGGATTCAGACTCTATCCGGTCCGGGAAACAGTGCAGCTTGAGGTGAAAGCTCAGCGCTATCAGTTCGAGGTGGAAGTACTTGTCAGGGCCAGACAACAGGGTATTGAAATACGAGAAGTACCGGTGAGGGTCATCTACCAGCCAAAAGGAGTCAGGGTCAGCCACTTCCGGCCATGGCTTGATTTCTACCGCAACTCAGCCACCTTCTCCAGGCTGATATTTTCCCGTTTCTTCAGGATATTCCGGCCATGAACAGCTTCTGGTACACATTTCTCACCAGAATCGCCAGACTGTGCGGATCATGGCTCTTTATCGTCGTCTCCAGGATTATCGCCGCCGGTTTTTTCCTTTTCTCCGGCAATGTTAAGGAAAGTATCCGGTTTTATGGTGCCCTCTACCCGCAGCGCGGAAAACTCAGCCATCTCTGGTACAGTTTCAAACAGTATCAGAATTTTACCACCATTCATCTGGACAGATTTCTTGCACATCAGGCCAAAGTGGTGAACTCTACATCTCTTGGCTTTGAAAAACTGGATTCTGTCATTGGATCAAAAGGTGGTATCCTTCTTATGTCCCATCTTGGCAACTGGGAAATGGCAGCAACTTTACTGAAACAGCAGAAAAACGACCTGAAACTCCTCCTCTATATGGGCATTAAAGAAAAAGAGGGTGTGGAAAAGATACAGAAAGACGACCTGCGCAAATCCGGGGTAACCATTATTGGAACTGAGAAGAAAGAAAGTTCTCCATTTTCAGCGCTGGAGGGTATCCGCTTTCTTCAGTCGGGAGGACTGGTCTCCATGGCCGGTGATATTGTCTGGAGAGATGATCAGAGAAAAATACCTGTTCTTTTTCTGGGACACAGAGCTTTCCTGCCGGCAGCTCCTTTTATTTTTGCCCTGATATCGGGAGCCCCGCTATTTGTCTTTTTTGCCTTCCGCAGCGGCAAAAACAGCTACCATTTCACCCTCTCGGATCCAATTGAGATAGTGTCGTCAACACGCCGGAACAGAGATGAGGCCATTGCCCAGGCCGCTCAACAGTATGCTGAACTGCTGGAGACAGCGCTGCGACAACATCCCTTTGAATGGTATCACTTTAATCGCTTTATCCAGTAGTTCGTATCTTCTTCCCCTTGCAGCCAATATTTCCTTTTGAAATTACAAGAAAGTGTGTACTATCCACACTCGGTTATCAGCCTGCACGCCTCTCGAGCTTAGACTGTATATGTAAAAACACGCTGCACTACGGATCCCTATAAAAATATGACCAGAGAAGAATTAAAGAATAAAATTCTGACAATCCTCACCGAAGATTTTGAATTTGAGCAGCCTGGACTGAACGACAATCTCAGGAACGACCATGGTTTTGACAGCATTGATGCCATTGAACTGCTTGGGAAAATTGAACTCATTCTTGGCTACACCCTGACGAGAGAAGAAAAAGAAAAAGCGATGAGCATCAGAACAATCAATGATATCCTCGATTATATTGAGACCATCGATCAATCCAGAAAGAAATAACCCTCCTCCACCTGCCATCCATGAAACGACGCGTTGTTATCACCGCAAGTTCAGCCATTACTCCCATCGGATATGCCAAAGATGAGATCATAGACAACCTCAGACGGGGGAACTCCGGGGTCAAACCGTTAAAAGATGATGGTCTGCTGACAAAACATATCCATTCCCGTGTGTTCGGCACCGTTGACTATCCCATTGATTACGGTTTTAAAAGACGGTACACAAAGACCATGGGGCCCGTCGCTTTTTATGCCTGTAAAGTTGCGGAGGATGTATTACGAAGTTCAGGATTAAGTCAGAACTTTATCACCTCCGGCCGTCTCGGTGTAGCCTTCGGCTCCACCCACGGCAGTCCAACAGTGCAGCGCAATATTTACAAGACCTTCTTCGGAGATCTGGACTCAAAATTTTCTTCCATCGGTGCCGTTGATTACCTTCGCTCCATGGTGCATACAACAGCTGTAAATATCACCAGGATGTTTGGTATCACCGGACGGGTTATCGCCTCATCCACTGCATGTACCACCAGCAGCCAGTCCATCGGATTTGGCTATGAAATGATCAAATACGGTATGCAGGATGCGATGATCTGCGGTGGCGCAGATGAATATGATAC
>JAFDME010000057.1 GCA_019306075.1 Deltaproteobacteria bacterium
ATATCATATTTGATCTTCTCAATCATTTCACCCTTTAATCCTTGTAGCATTTCCAAAACATTATTGATATAAATATCTTTTACTTCAATGGTTATTTTTTGCATTGAAAATCCTTTTTTTATATATTATAGCATAGTTGGGGATGAGATGCTTTGCATCAGTACCCCAAGGGCATTTGTCCCTTCGGTCGGGCACGTTAAGGAGTTAGGGTTTTGGTTTTGTAGGGGCAATCCCTTGTGGTTGCCCTTTTCCTGAGGGGATGGGAAGCAGGGGATGCCAATACCTTATCATGCAAGACTATTGTACTATCGCCCTTTGATCACAATATCATCAGTTTTGAAATCTCTGCGGTAGACCACATCCAGAGATTCGGACTTTTCGCTGGCACCCACTACCACCTCGATGGTTGGACTGTACTCATACTTTACCTGCATCTGGGGAATCTCACCGTTGATGTAGATGACCGTCGTATTGTCCGTCAGCTTTTTGCCCACCTCAACACTGTTGCCCTCACCAATCACCAGATGGTCAATCTTCACCCCCAGATCATTCAGTGCCGATTTTGCCATGGCACCCCCCATCATCTTCATCATATCATTGGCATCATTGGTACCCGCAGCCTCTTCAGAGTCAAACAGAATCAGAGAGAGGATCTGCTCTTTGTTCAGGTTTGGAATGGAAGAGAAAAAGACATTGGGGGCACTCGGCGTACCCGTAACCACAATCGTAATCTCATGCTTTAACGCCTTGTATTTGACCGTCAGATCCAGCATCGGCTTGGAGGGATCACCCGTCAGGTAGATATGACTCCGCTCCAGAACAAACCTTTTACCCTGGAAGAGATAGCTGCTGCCATCGACAATATCGATGGAACCAATCACCAGAGGGTCGGAGTGCACCGCTTTGTGAACCCCCAGATCGACCGTAGCTTTGACATTGACCGGCCCCTCCCGATACACAAGCGGCTTTTGCGTATCGACATTGATCAGCATAGTCAGATTGTCCATAAAAGGACTCTGCGCATCCTTCTGCAGCTCCTGTACAATCAGAATATCACTGTCGCTGGGGAAAGTCTTGGTATCAAGATCGTAATGGATATTGCCCCCCTGCAGTGTCAGCCTCCCTTTAACATCGGTCTGATTCCCGTCAAATAGCGTCTTGACATCTACCATCGTATCAAGATCGATCAACTCATGGGAGAGATGGAACGTCGGCGCATTTGCCACAATCTCCCCCTGCATCATTTTGGTATTGAGCGCGCCGGAGACCTTGAGCTGATCATTCAGCCAGAGCTGCGGAATTGTCAGGTTTGCCTCTTCCATCACTATCTCTGAAGGCTTTGTGGCAAAAAGTTCCATACCGTTATAGAGAAGATGATAGGAGGAGAGCACCACCTTCGGCCCCTTTTTCATCAGTGCAATCCTGAGATCATCAATCTCATGTTCCGTTAACCTGTCCGGATGGTAGACCACTGCCGGAGATGAGAGAGCAAGCACTGCCTCCCTGCCTTGATGAATCGAAAGCGAAAGATCCAGCTTCCCGTTTATTTTCGGCATCTCCTCTGCCTTGTAGAACTGGGAAACCGTATCCATCAGTGTGTTAAAAGAGTCGATATTGCTTTTGATCACAATATCCTCTTTCATATTACCCTGAAGTGTCACAAGCATGCCCGCAAGCGTTACACTTCCCTCCACCGTACCATCCCCTGTTCCCAAAGCAACATCAGCAGCCAGTTTGCCAGACGTTGCTTCAAGAGAAAGTCTCTCCCTGTCCAGTTTGGCATCCATCTGCAAAGGCATCAGTGCATCCCATACGATATGTCTGTCTATCTCCTGCAGAAGCGAATCATCAGGGATCGTAGTCCGTGTTGAGAGCGTAACATTCCTGTCGTAAAGTAGATCTGCATCCATATGCACCACATTGGATGTCAGATTGATATCGGCATGGAGCGGAGAGATCTGTTTCAGGTTGATCGGCACCGATAGAGAGAGTCCCGCCTCCGCCTCATGCAGCGTTTCAGGCAGTGCAAACATCTCCCCTATCGGGAGCATACCTTTTGTCTTCAGCCTGAAAAACGCCTTCTGCATATCTGCGGAGGTCAACGCACCTGTCAGCGCTTTGGCATCGATGGAGCTCTCCAGACGGGAATCTGTTCCGTTGTAGACAACCTTCAGATCTTGCAGCAGTGCGGTCAGATTTTTATCGGCACCCGTGATCTTCGGAATATGGAGCACCCCCTCATACGCTACACCCCCATCCATAGAAAAACGGTTGGTCAGCGTCACCTCAGGCGTATAGGGTGTTTCAATATGGAGTTCACTCTCCGCAAGAAGTCTCTCTTTTCGGGGGTTGAACACCAGATGGCTTTTGATCAGATTTACATTGACATTGAACGGTTTTGCCGCATCGGTAGCGTTACCCTCTTCTGACGGCAGCAGCAGAATATGTTTCGCTTTTGCATGCAGATCGGCAATCACCCTCTCTTCACTTGCATCCAGATCGATTGTGATAGTACCAATCGCCTCTTTGCGAAGCGGCAGGTCGTAGAGATCAAAAAGCGGCTGATTCGGCGTCAGCGCAATCTTCCCCTTGATCCTGTTCTCCTGTACCTTTCCATCATATACGATATGACTCAGATTGGTCTGCCCCAGAAGATGCACACGCCCATGCTTTGCAACAAGCGCTTTGGTATCAAAAAGCGTATCGGAGATATTGAGATCGAGCGCATGCAGATGAACCGGCATGATGACTGCAGGCATCAGCCCAAGATGCAGCCGGTCTATCCTGACAAAAGCAGGAAGGTATGGGGAGGAGTGCTCTGATTCTGAGGCCACCGGTCTCTCCTCGCTTTCCCTGCTGCTGTTCTGATCTGCAGAGGGGGCAAAACTCCTCTGCAGCGCCACTGTATCGATCCTCTCTGCATCCAGTTCCCGGATCTCTACCGTATCACCCTTCCAGCCGGCTTTCAGCACTACCTTGCTGACATTGCTTTCGAGCCTGCTTTCAAGTGCTTCAACAGCAATTCCGCCAGGCAGCCCCTTCATCAGCCTGCCGATATCTGCCCGCGCACCTTTGATATCCAGAGTCAGCGTATCGAGACGTATATCACGGTAGAGGCGCGGAAGCAGCGAAAATTCGGCATGCTCCAGAAGAATCTCTGCAGGGATCAGAGGATTTGGCTTAACATCCCCCACATCCGCAGCACTCTCCCCCTCTCCATCCTGCCCGGCACTGCCGCTTTCAGATGCCAAAACCCTCTTTTGGATCGCCACTGTATCGATCTCTTTCAGACCGAGAGAATGGATATCTAATATGCCATCTTCCAGTGAAGCAGAAAGGTAGAGTTTTGTCAGGTTGGTATCTGCCTGAAGGACAACTCCCTCCGTACTGACCTCATCGGAAGCGAAGGAGAGAGCCTTCAGATCGAGTACTGCCCGGTCAAAAGCTATTCCCTCTTCTGTAAAAGGCAGAAGAGAGAGATGTATCTTTGCAACCTTCAGTGTCAAAGGGAACTCCCCAGAAGATGTTTCATTCTCCTCTTCAGATGCGGGGAGAGAAGCCGTCAGCGCCTTGATGGCAGAGAGATTGACATCATCGAGTATGACCTTGTTGATCTTGAGAGTCCTGTAGAGCAGACGGGAAGGGTCCCAGCCAAATCCGACACTGCCTGCAAGCAGATGGCCGTCAAACTTCAGGTCTCGGATGGTAATACCCGTCAGCACATTGCCTCTGATATCACGATAGCTGATCTTATAGTCCGGTGCAAAACGGTCTGCCGCTTTTTTGATGATATAGGAGGAGTTCCCTGCCACAACCAGTGCCAGCACCAAAATGATACAGAGCACCGCTGCCGTGTAAAAAAGCTTCTTAAAACGCTGCATCCGACTTCTCCCTCACTTCTCTTTTTCCATCTTGCATCAGAATGACTGCCCTATCTGAAATGAGATCCCGTAGATTGAGGGATCATGGGTATTGAAACCGACATCCAGTTTGAACGGACCGACCGGGGTAATATAGCGTATTCCTACCCCTGCGGAGGAGATAATATCACCCGTGTAGTTGTAGCTCTGGTCTGTCAGAATGGTATTGTCCGTAAAGACTGCACCGTACAGGTCTCCCATGATAGGATAGTCCAGTTCAAAAGAGACATTGGCCATACTCAACGCACCATTGATCAGATCTTTGGTGGGAGAGACAACCACACCAAGCTCCCGGTATCCGTAGGCACGGTTGGAGTAGGCACCCCCGCCAAAGAACTTTTTCGATTCGGGTATGCCGTGGGCGGATTCATCCAGAATATCGATCGCACCGATCTTTCCTACCACTGCCATAGTAAGATCCGATACCGTATAGATCCCTCTTGCCTCCAGCACTGTTTTCATGTAGAGACTCGATTCGGAATCGGTCGGCAGCCCTATTTCGCTGTAGGCTGACAGATAGTAACCAAACTTGGGGTTGAGCTTGGAATCTCTTCTGTCCAGCCTGACATCCACATAGGGGTAGGCAAGCAGGAAGTTGTCATAGGCATACGACGGCAGCAGCTCCACCCCGTCATCCAGTTCGGAGATCTCTATGGCTTCCAGGGTAAATCCGGTAATCAGCCTGAAGTCACCGCTCTCATATTTTAAAAATGTTTTTCCAAAGGTTTTGGTCTCACGGAAACCGTCAAATTCAAGATCGGAGTAGCCGGTTGTGATACCAAGATCGATATCGTATCCGTAGAGTGTGAAGAGTACCGGTTTGTAGAAATCAACAATAGCCAGCTGCTCCAGAGAGGACCATAGTGTCCGTATGCGAAGCTGCTGCGCATTTCCCAGGAAATTGTGTTTGACAAAATTGGCATGGATACGCGGCCCCACATAGGTATCATAGCCGGCACCCGCCTCTATGTGATAGGGGTCTGCCATCTCTTTGACCTGAATATCTACCGGAACGACATTGTAGAATTTACGGTCAACACCGATGAGGACCGAGTCGAATGACTGAAGCCGGTAGATAGCTGTGGAGGTCTCCTGCACCAGTTCCGTACTGAAGCGCTTACCCTCTGCCGCACGAACCCTTGATTTTACAATCTGCTCATCGATCGTCTCCAGCCCCTTGACTGTCACCTTCCCGAATGTACAGACACCCCCTTTGTCCAGTTCATACACCACATCAGCCGTATGTTTCTCAAGATCAACATAGGCTTTGGTATCGAGTCGGTAGCTGCAGTACCCCTCTTGAAGCATCTTTTCAATAATCCGGCTTTTGATCTCGATGAATTTTTTTGCTTTGAAGATTTCACCCTTTTCAAAAAGAACAATTTCCGAGATATCCTCATTGCTTGAGATATTGATATCCCCTACCAGAACAGGTTCCCCCTCACTGATACGGATCTTGAGCATATCGGGAAGATCTGTGAGCGTAAAGTTTGCATCATAGTACCCCTCTGCATCGTAAAAAGCCCGAAGGGAAGCCTCCACAGAGGGGATCAGTTTGATCTTGATCTTCAGGTCCCGGTCATCTTTCCAGAACTGAAAAAAGCTTGGGTAGTCCACCCCGACGGCATCATAGACATCTGCCGTCTCGACAGCCTCTATCCCGCTGATGGATATGGCTTTTTCAGGAATAAGAGGCGCTGCCGTTTTTGCGGCACTCTCTTCGGCTGAGAGCAGAGAGAGAAGGGACAGCAGTAACAGCATATATTTCAAAATGGCCATTCCTTCTCCTCTATAGATTATATTTTAGCGCAAAAAAGAGGATCTTATGCTAAAAGATCCCGGACACTCTCTCTTGGATCTTTCCCCTCTTCTATCATAGCATACACCTCTTGGGCAATAGGAAGATAAAGTCCCCTCTCCTGAGCGATCTTGTAAAGCGCTCTGGCAGTGGGAACTCCTTCTGCCACTTCGCCAAGCTCCGCAAGGATCTCATCCATGCTTTTGCCTTTGGCAAGCCCCAGTCCGACACGGTAGTTCCTTGAAAGCGTGGAACTTGCCGTCAGAAAAAGATCTCCTGCACCCCCCAGGGAGAGGAAGGTCTCGCTCTTTGCGCCAAACGCCTCGCCAAAACGGGTCATCTCAACCAAACCACGTGAGATGAGCGCTGCTCTGGCATTGTTCCCCAGTCCCAGTCCGTCACTGACACCTCCGGCAATGGCGATCACATTTTTATAGGCACCGGAGACCTCCGCACCGACCACATCATCACTGACATACCCCTTGATGAAATCGGGAAGCGCATCGGCAAAGGTCTCTGCCAGCACCTCGTTGGTCGAGCTGATCATCAGTGCAGTAGGCAGGGACTCTACCACTTCTGCCGCAAAAGAGGGACCGGAGATATAGGCAAGGCGTTCTGACGGAACGAATGCTTCATAGATCTCGTTGAGAAATGCACCCGTGCTGGTCTCTATGCCTTTGGCGGCAACCAGGATCTTCTGCCCCCGATCCTCAAAATTCTCCTCCAGCCATCCGCGCACGAACTGTGCGGGAATCGCCATTACCAGATACTCTCTGGAGAGCGCTTCATCCAGAGAAACAAAGTTTTCAATATCTCTTGCCGTTCTGGAGTGGATGACCACATCATTCTTCTGCGAATAGGCATGGTAGAGCGCCTTTCCCCATTTTCCTGCGCCTATGACTGACATTTTCATAACGTATACTCCAGTTTCATTTTTTTCTCAAAGTAATCGAGGTCCTGATTGTACCCCATACATACAATCGTATCACCGGCATCAAGTTTGTGATTGATACCGCTGGTGATAAAAATAAATTTGTGACTCAGCTCCACATCGATCATTCCAAGCAGCAGTACCCCCTCTTTCGCAAAGTCGATATCTTCGATCATTTTACCATCCAGCGGGGATGCTTCTGTGATCGTCATTTCACGGAAAGATATCTCGCACGCATCGGAGACAAAACTGTCCAGCAGTTTGGTGGCGACCGGTCTTCGCAGAATGTTATGGATACGGTTCGCACTCACCTGGTAGAGGTCAATCACCTTTGTGGCACCCGCCATATTGAGTTTTTGTGTGGTATAGATAGAATCGGATATGGCTACGATCGTTGTATTGGGAAAAAGGGAGCGCAGAGAGAGTGTCAGAAAAACATTCAGATGCTCATCTTCCATGACACAGATAATGTAACTCTCTTCATCGATCTCCAGTCTCTCCAGCGCACTGTCCTGGGTCACATCCATCAGCTTGACATCCAGATACCCTTCATCGATCGCTTTTTGCTGCAAAAGTACATCTGCCTCAATGATCTTGAGACGGAACTGCTCCTCTTTCAAACCTTTGGCAAGAGAGCGCCCTTTCAATCCGTAACCAAAGAGAAAAGCCTGTTTTTTCATAGATAACTCCTTGCATACTTCTCTTTGAAATAGGCGATACTGATCTTCAGTCCCATCATCAGAAGGATATCATTCTCTTCAACCACCATCTCCTTATCCGGATTAAACAGAAATTCTCCGTCAATACCTCTCTGGATACCGATAAGCAGGATTTTGAATGCTTTAAAATCGATCTCTTCCAGTGTTTTGCCTATCAGTTTGGCATGGGCAAAGACATGGACCTCATCCATATGTGCTACATTCTGACCTGTCAGGATCGCATGGATACCGTTATACATGACCGGCTGTTTGATCGCTGTGAGCATCATCATGTTGGAGACCTCGTTGGGGAGCAGAATATGATCGACCCCTGCAAGGTAGAACTTCTTCTGCATCCGTTCATCTGTTGCTCTGGCGATCACACGGATATCTTTGGAGAGACTTTTGGCATTGAGTGCAATATAGATATTTTCCACATCGCTGTTGGTCAGACACAAAATCGTAATATTGGCATAGTCGATATTGAATTTGGCGATTACATCATGACGGCTGGCATCTTCATTGATCGCTTTGTATCCATCCTTGACCGCCTGTTTGACACGCTCAGGATCTTTGTCGAGGATAATGTAGTCCTCCTCCATTTTCACTTCCTGACGAAGGAACATTTTGGTCATCTGTCCATAGCCGCAGATAATGATAAATGCCTCATTTTTGTTGATATCTTCAACCATACGGTTCTCTTTAAGCTCATCAAGCTTCTCCGAGAATGCAGAGACAATGACTGAAGTTACAAAAGAGATCATTGCAATACCGGTCACAATAATGATCATGGAGATTGCTTTCCCCTCATGGGTCACCGGTGAGATATCTCCGTATCCCACAGTCGAGATCGTTACCAGCGCCCAGTAAAAGGCGTCGAAGAGTGTGGTGATGCTGGGGTTCTCACTCTCTTCAAAGACATAGATGGCAATCCCCGCAGTCAGTACAATGAAAACCAGAAGGAAAAGCAGGGTAAAGAGTTCAAAACGTTTGGTCGCAAGCACTTCGACAAACTGGTTGATGCTTTTGGTGTAGCGCAGCAGCTTGAATACCCGAAAGAGTACAAAGATACGCAGAATTCTCAGAGGACGGTATGCCGGGAGGATCGCCAGAAGGTCAATGATCGCGGAGGGCGAAGTGATATACTGTAACTTCTCCTGCAATGCCCTTTTCATCGGAACATAGATAGAGAAGGGTTTATGGAGAAAACGTGACTGTTCATACTCTTTGACAATCAGTTTGTGTACATCGCTGTAGACCCAGAAACGCAGAAGATACTCAATCAGGAAGATGAGCGATACAATATAGATATCATAAAAATCCATCCATTCCGGTACAGGGTTGCGCACCTCATAGACCAGGATCCCCACAGATGTGAGGATCAGGAAGATCATCAGTGAATCAAGATATTTTTTGTAGGGATAGTCAGGATTGCTCAGCAGGTCAAAAAAGAACCCTTTAACCCTTTTGTACGCAGATGAACCATGCAGCCAAAAGGCTATTTTGACAATAAGCTCCGATAGCATGGTTCTCCTTTAAAAAATGGGACTATGAAAGTCTTTGTTTGAGCAGTTCATTCACCTTTGCCGGGTTTGCGGACCCTTTACTCGCTTTCATGGTCTGTCCGACAAAGAAACCAAAAAGCTTCTCTTTTCCGCTTTTGTACTCTGCAACCTTCTCTGCATTGTTCGCAAGAATCTCATCAATGATCGCAAGGATCGCACCATCGTCACTGACCTGCGCCAGTCCGAGTTCATCGATGATCGCATCGACATCACGGTTCTCATGCTCCATCATATAGTCAAGCACCTCTTTGGCACCTTTGCCTGAAACAGTACTGTCATCTATTTTTGAAACCAGTGTTCCCAGCGTCTCTGCATCGACCGGAGCATTCTCTATGCTGTATCCGGCTTTGTTCAAACGGCCTAGAAGCTCGGAAGTAAGCCATGTCACTGCCGTTTTTGCTTTTGCCCCGGATGAGAGCATCGCTTCAAAATAGGCAGCCATCTCTTTGGATGCCGTGATCACCAGGGCATCGTAACGTTTGATCCCCAGTGTTTCAACATAGCGTTTCACCTTCTCATCCGGCATCTCCGGAATATGGCGTGCCGCTTCTATCATCTCTTCTGTTACAACCAGCGGACGCAGGTCAGGGTCCGGAAAATAACTGTAGTCTGCCGCCTCCTCCTTGCCTCTCATCGAACGGGTCTCCCCCTTCTCTACATCAAAAAGTCTGGTCTCCTGAACGATCTCCTGCTCATATACACCATCCTCATACGCTTCGATCTGGCGCTGCACCTCATAGGCAATCGCCTGGGAGACAAAACGGAAAGAGTTGATATTCTTTATCTCGACTCTTGTACCGAACGCCTCCTGCCCTTTGGGACGGATGGAGACATTGACATCGCAGCGGAACGATCCCTCCTGCATATTCGCATCGGAGATATCGAGATAGCGTACGGTTGCATGCAGTTTTTTCAGATAGGCGACCGCTTCATCCGAACTGCGCATATCCGGTTCGGAGACGATCTCTACCAGCGGTGTCCCTGCACGGTTGAGATCGACTTTGGAGTGGTTCCCCTCATGCATATTCTTACCGGCATCCGCTTCAAGATGCGCCTGAATGATCCCAATACGTTTCTGCGTTCCGTCTTCAAGGTCGATATAGAGTTCACCGTTCTGCACGATCGCCTTGCTCAGCTGGGTGATCTGGTAGGCAGAAGGACTGTCTGGATAGAAATAGGATTTTCTGTCAAAGGTTGATGTATGATTGACTGTCGCATTCAGTGCGTTGCCCAAACGCATGGCTTTGATGGCAGCCTCTTTGTTGACAACAGGAAGGGCTCCGGGAAGGGCAAGACAGGTCGGACAGGTATTTTTGTTCTGGTGTTCTGCAAACGATGTTGGACAGGCACAGAAAAGTTTGGTTTTTGTGTTGAGCTGTACGTGAACTTCAAGACCGATAACGGTTTCAAACATAGTGATTTTCCTTCTGGAATGGTAGGTTTATAATTGTAGATATTATAGCGTTTTGGTCATTTAAGGGAGATTAGAGGCTGTACAGCTGCAAGTGAAGTGTCTATTTTATATTTTTCTCTTCCAGCAGTTTTTCCAAAAGTAGCGTCTGTCTTTTCAACTCGTCAAGCTTCTCTTTTCCGGTAATCATATGTTCAAGAAGAAGTACGGCAGCAAGCCCGGGAACAGCTCCTACAAAAGCGGAGACAACTGCAAACAGAAAACTTTCATGATAAAGAGAAAGAAAAGAGGTCAATGCACCCAGGAGCACAACTGCCCAGGATACACCGAGAAGAAAATTGATCACAAAACCGAGCGGCCTGTTCTCAAGTCTCATAGAGAATTACACAGCTCCCATGGTATCGACTGCAGGGTTTGGCGCTTTTTCATGCTCTTCATCGATCGCTACCGCACCGGCAAGGTAGACGTAGATAAGGATCATAAAGACAAATGTCTGAAGCAGTGCAGAGAATGTCAACAGCAGGTATGCAGGAAGCGGTGCAATGAAAGGAACCAGCATCAGAAGTACCCACAGGAAAAGGTCATCCCCTTTGATGTTACCGAACAAACGGAAAGAGAGTGAAATGATTCTTGAAATATGAGAAACAATTTCAATTGGGAACATCAGCGGTGCAAGCAGCTTTACAGGACCTGCAAAGTGTGCAAAGTAGTGAACCACACCGTTCTTTTTGATTCCTTCATAGTTATAATAGAAGAATACCATCAGTGCCAACGGCAGTGTTACGTTGATATTTGAAGTTGGAGATTCGAATCCCGGGATAATACCGATCACGTTTGAAACAAAGATAAAGATACCGACAGCAGCCACAAGCGGGAGATACTTTCTTGCCAGCTCTTCACCGATTACATCTTTACCCATAGCGATCACACCGCCAAGGTAGGCTTCCATAACATTCTGTGTACCTGTCGGTACGGCTCTGAAACTCTTTGTTGCCGATTTTGCGATAAAGACAATGATCCCTGCGACCAAAAGCAAATGTGCGATCATCATTCCTGTACCGTGCCCAAAGATCGCACCCAGGTAAGTAAATACACCTTCCATATAAACATCCTCTTGTAATAATTTGCTGTATTTTACATAAATTGGACTAAATTACCGGTTAATTTTGGCGAATAATTTGGATTTTCCTCTCTATGGCATGATCTCCACGGCCTTATGCTATAATTGCGTCTATTTCTTTAATCCAAGGTATCCGATTGTGCAGAACGAAACACTGAAAACACAGAAATTCATCCTTAAACTTTTTCCTGAGATCATGGTCAAGGGCTCCGCTGCCAAAAAGCAGATGGTAGCACAGCTTTACAACAACCTGGTCACCCTCCTGAAACCTCTCAATGAAGAGATAGGGATCAAAAAATTCTCCGACAAGATCGAGGTGGTCACCCCTGTTGCAGAGGTAGACCAGGTACGTACCATTCTCCTCCAGACACCGGGGATCGAACAGGTGCTTGAAGCGCTGCAGTTTGACCATATGGAGAGTCTTGAAGCCATCAAAGCCAAAGTGGCGGAGACTGTAGCTGAGACGATCAGAGAGAAAACATTTGTGGTACGTGCCAAGCGGACCGGCAGTCACCCCTTCAACTCTTCGGAGATGGAACGTGTCATTGGAGGGTACACGCTTGCACACAGCGATGCCAGAGGGGTTGATCTTCACAACCCCGAAGAGACTGTCCGTATTGAGCTGATCAACAACCAGCTTAACATTATTACAAAGAGATATGAAGGGCTGAGCGGATTCCCCATAGGCACGCAGGGTGATATTCTCTCATTGATGTCCGGAGGGTTTGATTCGACCGTTGCCAGCTACCTTACAATGAAGCGGGGTATCAAAACCCACTTTATTTTTTTCAATCTTGGCGGTATTGCCCATGAGATCGGAGTCAAACAGGTTGCCTGGTATCTGTGGAGCAAATTTGGAGCATCCCATCGGGTCAAGTTCATCTCCGTACCGTTTGAGGATGTCGTCACCGAGATATTTCGCTCTACGGGAGAGACCTATATGGGTGTGACACTTAAACGCCTGATGCTTATGGCAGCAGAGAAGATTGCCGATGAGATGGAGATAGACGCACTACTCACCGGAGAGAGTGTCGCACAGGTTTCCAGCCAGACTCTGCGCAACCTTGCACTTATCGACCAGGTAACCGGTAAACTGGTACTCCGACCGCTTGCAACCATGAACAAACCGGAGATCATCCGTATTGCCAATGAGATCGGCACACGGCGTTTTGCAGAGAGTATGCCCGAATACTGCGGTGTCATCTCCAAAAATCCCATTACCCACGGATCGTTCAAACGGATGGAAAAGGAAGCGCAGCGTTTCAACTATGAGGTATTGGACAAAGCCGTAGATGATGCCGAGCATATCTACGTTGATGAGATTGTTGAGAATGTTACGGCACATGCTCCCATAGAGATCATTACCCAACTTGACAAAGAGAAACATGTGATCATTGATATACGCCCGGAAGAAGTTTGTATTGAGACGGAATGCGAAACGTTAAAGATCCCTTTCTACCAGCTCAAAACAGCGTTTAAGAAACTCCCCAAAGAGAAAGAGTATCTGCTCTACTGTGACAAAGGGGTGATGAGCCAGCTGCATGCACAGTTTCTAAGAGATGC
>JAFDME010000058.1 GCA_019306075.1 Deltaproteobacteria bacterium
CCTTCTGCCTTTCACTCCTGACTTCAAAGAAAGCGCGCAAACAGAGTCCACCAGCCACGGCTGATATGCTTCAACAGCTTTCGGATCAAGCTTTACCAGCGGCTGTTCATCAAGTCGATAACTTTTAACCTCTACCCCGCCCAACCGGGAGACCAGCTGATCAGCAAACTGTTGCTCAGCTGCTCCTCCTCCAATAAAACATACCGTAAAATCCTTCTTCCTCAAATCAACAATCTGAGAGGCAAGAAGTGTCTGCCTGACACGAAGACCAAGGTCTCCGGTGCGCGTTCCCCCTTTCACTCCCACTGACCCAAAAGGCAGTGACCGGATAAGAGCAACCCGTCCTCCCGACACTATTATCATTCCCGTACAGGTGGGACAGATATCAAGAAACAGGTAATCTCCGGAGATGCTCTCACCCAGATGCAAGGCAAGCTGAACACCTCTTATTCCAATAATATCAGGATCAATCCCCATATTATTGAACGTTGAAAAAAAAGAGACCAGAAGCTCTTTTTCGATTGCTGCCGCAACGACTCCTGTCTCTTCCTGATCTGTTGTGGACAACTGGAAATCAACGAGAAAGGTGTCTGCTTCGGCGGCTGATATATTTTCAAGTTCAAAGGGGAGAATCTGGGCAATTTTCTTCCGGTCTGAAAACGGCAGGGAGAGATTCCTGAAAGAGAAAAACTCACACCCGAGAGAGAGCCTGCACGGGCCACCGGTAAACCCGGCCTGACGGCACACCTGAACCAGACCATCGTCAAGAGGCATCCCCTTCAACCCGGCATAACCGCAACCTTCAATGATGGTGGCCTTTGAGTTTCTATCAACCAGGACACCGGTGACAGCATCATCAGCTATATCAAGACAAAAAACGGTATCAGCCATACCTTAGTTCACCTTTTTACTGAGTATCTTGGTTGTCTCCACGTCGACTCGGTTGACGACAGCTGTCACCCTGCGAAAATGGGACTCAGATTGTGCTATGGACCGGACAAGGAAAAAAGTACTTTGAGTTGTCAGCAATTTTTCAGCCAAAACAATATCTCCAGGCCAGGATCCTATATCAGTGTACCATGCAGAGTTCACCAATCGTTCCCTGTTTTCCTCATCATCCCTGAAATCAATCAGTTTTTCAACAAGTTCATCACTGATCAGCGGATCCAGGCTCTTTATCAGCAGGCTGTCTGCCGTATTGATGTTTATCCTGCCATCCTCTCCATACACAGTGATGTAATCAGCAAGCCCCTTTTTCTCCCCATCTCCAAAGAGTACTTGCGGAGTGATCCCTCTCACAAGCAATAACTCCTCGATATACTGTATCGGTCCATTTCTGCATCCATAGGGAGTATCAAGGGCCTGATAATAACTCGACTCAGCACCATTATCGGATTCTCTCTCATCTGCGTCTATCCAGTCCACCAGAGCATCAACAATCTGATGGACTTCAGTTTCCTCCTCTATCGCAAACATGGGTGAAAGCAGCAGGCGAACCAGTATATCACGTAGTTCTTTCTCAGTGCCGGCACCGCCCTGACCTCCCTCGCTCTGCTGATCATTGTCTGCGTTCTGCACCAGGCTGTTAATCTGCAATCTGCCGGAGAGATCTTCTATTTTCACCTCCAGATTTCCATCGACGAAAAGAGTACGGAGTTCATCTTTTTCGAGAACAGCCCAGTCATCTGATAGAGAATCATAACTGTTCTTTTTTATATCCTGTTGAAGAAGTGCCAGACCAATATTAATTCCGGATTCAGCCATGCCCCTCAACTGTATATCCGTCTTATAAGTATTCGCCAGAAGGTAGCTCTGCCAGCTCTTTCGCTGAAACATTACCGTTACTGCAACCAGCAGAGCCACTGTCATAATAGTGATCAGCAGAGCCATTCCCTGCTGATCCGACAGAAGAGTTTTAGTCCAATCATTCACCTTTTTCACGTAATTCTACCCGTTAATCCGTGCCAACGCCACAGAAGTCGTGAAAGTTGAGATCTCTTTACTCTCTGAGGTATCGGCAAACTGCAAAACCACAGTTACCATTACCGGGAAAACCTGCCCACCCTCTTCAGATTCCCCTTCCTGATTCTGCCACTCCTCACTCTCTGCACCTTCATTGCCAAAATAGACAAATCGAACTTCTTTCAAACCGTCACAAAGCAGATATTTCCGCACTTCATCCACGGTTTCTGCAATTCCAGGCATCAGGGAACTGTCAGATCGATAGAGATTTATCAGCCCGGTAACCTCATCAGCTTCGGTAGAATATTCGATAGTCGTAGGTCCGGCAAGGTTATCTTCCTTTACAAGGCCAATATGTACGGAAGAGACAAAGGTAAGATTATCTCCCCTCATACCGGAGACATCACGCTGCTTGCCGATCAGATATCCCTCCTTCCCCTGTACCAGAGAAGAGAGATCATCTACTATTCGGTCGAGTACAACAAGAGCCTTCGCGGCAGTTACCATCTTTTTCTCGGTACCGTTGACAACATGAAACGTAGCGCGATACGACCCGTAGACAGTAGAAATAACAATACTGAAGATAAATATTGCAAGAAGCAGCTCCACAAGAGTAAAGCCCTCCTCCGTGCTATTCTCGCAGCATTCCCTGTCAATCCGCAAACATGTCAGCATTCTGCTCCAAATAAACTCCAATAAAAACAGCCTATCAGGCTCTCCAATCGTTCACCGCTGCCGGTTATTCGATACGGTACCCATAATATCTGAGAGAATAACTGAAAGGAGAATCACTCCACTCAACTTTAAGATCAATTCTTTGAATTTTATTCCCCATGTCAGCCAGAGGTTCAATCTCCTCAAGATTCGCATCCGCTACTTCCAACAGCCAGATATAACTAGAAAATTCTTCTCCGAAATCACCACTGCCGCTGGTCGGATCATCCACTCCGCTCTGCAGTTCGGCCAGTTTTGCAGCGGCAAGGGATGGAGCCACGATATTAAAATAGGCCTCGGTTGCATGGGAAAGACTTCTGGACTGGGAACCGTAAAGAGTGGTGAGAGCAATTGCCATAATTGCTATGGCAATCATCACCTCAAGCAGAGTAAACCCCTGAAATCGACGAAAAAAAGAGAAAGTGCGGGCCGATTTTGATAAAAATCTCAAACAACCCTCCTTCATGAATCAGTTGATTAAAAAACAACAGGCAATAAACTTTGATGGCGTCATAAAAAACTATTTTACCGGGCTGGTGTATATTCATCATAAATCCTGACATCGTGAAGAAAAGGAAAGAAGTGCAGACTTATGACCCTGTCCCCCTCAGCCAGGTGCAATACGGTCTGATCCATATATCCTTTTGGGCTGATCCATATCCTATTCTGATCATCTGCATATATACCTTCCGACTCTGTCCAGATCTCAGATATTTTTACCCCGGCTGAAATGTTTAATTCCTGCCTCTCTTCCTTTGCGTCCTTTCTTTCCCTGACATCTCCAGGCATATCCTTTTCATACCAGAGAAGAGCTTCAGCCCTGTCAAAGTAGAGATAGTACGGCTGCTGTTCACGTGCTGCCAGTTCGCGCACACCACCGACAAACCCTATTATTTTCCTGGAGGTGGCCTTCAGTGAATCATCAACAAAAGCATTGCGCAGAGTGGGCACACTCACTACCAGCATTATACCAATCAATACGCAGACAACAATGAGCTCAAGAAGAGTGAATCCTCTGTTTTTCATCACCGCTCTCCCGATCCTGCCTGCGCCGGGAAATTACTCAATCTCCCAGTTGTTAATATCTTTTCCGTTACCCTCGCCACCGGCCTCACCATCATGGGCATAAGAACTGAGATCAAAATCCCCATTGATTCCCGGGCTGAGATAGATAAACTCGTTCCCCCAGGGATCCATCGGCACCTTTCCTTTTTCCAGATAGCCGCCTTCCCTCCATTTAGGCGGTAAAATGCCCGCTGAAGGAGGTTCCACCAGGGCCTGTAATCCCTGCTCCGTGGAAGGATAATTCCCATTATCGAGCTTATACATCTTCAAAGCAGTTTCAATACCCTGAATCTGTAATGCAGTCTTTGTTCTCCTCGCCTCTTCGGGATGACCCATAATTTTGGGCCCGATATAACCGGCCAGGATACCAATAATTACTAGTACAACCAGTAGCTCTATAAGAGTAAAACCGGCTTTACCAGCTGAATCAGCGACCCACAATCTTTGCACATATTTTTTCATAAGAAATACAAAAGGTAAACGTTTAGAACAGTGTTAATTTTCTCTTTTAACAGTCCCTCTTCTTCTCAGCAGAAAGGCTGCAGGGAGAAGTGTTAATACAAACCCGGTAATCTTCATGGCGGATGTTGTCTTGAGCATTACCAGAGCAAACAGTGTCAACGGCCATAATGCGACTCGCACCAGCCCACGCAGCAGTACGTTTTCACGAACAAAATCTGCAATACCGGGAGAAAAGTGGTAATAAATTCCGACAAATTTTCTCCCCAGAAGGGTTGGCATCAGGAAAGAATCCCGAAACTTACGTAGAAGAACGACATGATGATCGAGGATGGTACCATAGGCAGCAGTAGCGATAAAACAGGCATCATCCGTTTTAAAATTCCATTCATTACCGTAGATAACAGTATCATCAGACAACAGCGCATACGCCCTGATATAGTAGGCGGTGTCAGGTGTAATGTCCAGGACCTCGCTCACATAGCTGCCGGGGTCGCTCCCATCCTCCGTCTGTCCAGAACGGACAAAATAATCATTGTAAAAACCTCCCTCGGACTCCTCGTCAGATGCATCCTCTGATGAAGTCACCTTAGGTTCGGGATTAACCGGTTCCTCCTTCTCATCACTGTAGACCGGGTTTGGAGAGACACTGTAACAGACCCCTCTCAACACAACAGTTGGTCTCCCACCCTGGCACTCCGTGAGACAACTGGTATAACAACTGTCTTTTGTGTCTTTTGTGTTTTCGCCGCATTCGGCGGTACATGAGATTTCACAGGATACCCGGGTATCGGAGATGGTCCCTCCGGTTACCACACTGACCCGTGTAATATCTTCAACCGGGCTGGTTTTTATCTTGTACCCTGCCGTCGCAACACCTCCAGCAGAACTTTTAGCACCAGACATCATATTCTTATCACCTGCAGCATAACGAACAAGAACAAAATCCTTATCGATACCGTTACCCGAAGAACCCGCTGCAAGTATCTCTCCGGAGGAAAGGGCAGCAATTGCAAACCCTGTATCATCCTCCCTGCCAATATCAGTCACAATTTTTCTGGCAGCAAAACCCTCCGATTTGCTGTCTTCCCCGTCATTACCGGAATCAACCAGATCCCTGCTCCCAGTGAGACTGTCATCCACAGACAATGGTCGCAGAACAATCTGCTGTTCAGTATCGAGTATCACCCTGTCATCACTTGACAGCCGGAATCTGCTGTTGTCCGAAATAGACCAGACAATGAGATCTTTTTCCTCTCCGCTCCTGCCATAGCCGGCAAGTACAACAGTGCCATCCTGCTGAATTGCAACAGCCTGCGCTACATTTTCATAACTGAGATTACTCTGAAACAATTTCCTGCCGGAAAAACCGGACTGTACTTTCCCGTCGGGGTTGAGGCGCGCAGCAAATGCCTGGTCAAGCCCCTTATTTTGCACCGATCCCGCAACTAAAATGTCGCCATTTGAATCAGCCAGGGTATCATTAATGACAGAACCTTCCCCGTCAATATTCAGTAGAAATTCCCCACCACTGCCAAATGTCAAATCAGGATTGCCGTCCCCCTTAAATTTCAATAACCCGGCCTGCATTCCTCCTTTCTGCCTGATGGAACCCGCGATAAAAAAATCCTCTCCTTCCAGCAAGGTAAGAGAGCGCATTTCAATATCATGGTCCTGCTTATATTTCACCGTGCCCTCAACACCGAACTCGCTGTCAAATTTTCCATTGGCTGTTATCTTTGCCAGCAGTGGATACCGGCTGAAATCACCACTTCTTACAGTCGCTCCGACAATAATCGAGCCATCTTCAGTAACGTCAAGGTCTGCTGTGACAATCTCTTCTTCCTGCAGCGGCAAAACCAGCTGACCATTATCCCCAAAACTTGAATCCAGGTAACCATCTGAAGTCAGTGCAACAACCGCAAGCCTGGGCACAGTATCAAATGCAGATCCTGCAACAACAATAGTCCCGTCTTCCCGTACTGCGATGGACCGGGCAAGAGTGTCTCCAGACCCCATACTGAGAAGAAACACACCATCATAGTTAAAACTGATATCAAGAGATCCATCGGGAAGATAACGCGCCACCGCCATGTTCATGACAGCACCGTTACTGCTGTAACCGGCGACAAGAAACTTGCCATCAGCCTGAACTGTAAGTGCCAACGCTTCATCATCACCAAAACCAAAATCGTTAAGAACAGAACCGTTATTACCGAAGCCGGTATCAACCCTGTCAACAGCAAACGCAGGAATTGCAAAGAGACTGAAAAGAAGCAGCCAGACCCACTGGCATTTCCACCGGATACAACTCATAAATCACCCTTATTAAAGCACAACAGACCCCAGCAAACGGGATAGGTACCCCGGTACTGGGTGCTGACACACTAAACTTTCATAAATTTCAACAGCATCAAACCCGGCAGAGAATCCAATCCCGGGGAAAGACCACCCTTACGGAAGAACCGGCCTCCCAAAATGATACAAAAACATGACCGGAAAACTGTCCGGGACACAAGGCCAACTATACACAAATAAACCTGATCCGCCAACACAGATCTAACCCGCATTGCTCTTGAATGATGATATTCAGCCAATCATCTGATTCATCTCAAAAATCGGAAGTAAAATAGAAAGGACAACAAAGCCCACGGCAGCCCCCATGGCTACTATCATAATCGGCTCTATCAGTGAAGTCATACCCATAATTGCCGACTCCACCTCTCTTTCGTAAGCCTTAGCCACTTTTTTCAACATCTCCTCCAGGTTGCCGCTCTGTTCGCCTACTGCAATCATCTGCACAAACATGGGAGGAAACCATTCAGAAGCAGAGAGCGAATCAGACATATTCTCCCCCTTTTGGATCTCATTCATCGCCTCTTCTATTACCTCGGCGACATGAACATTATCAACAAGAGTGCGAACAATTTTCATTGACGTCATAAGACCCACACCGCTACCAAGCAGACTTCCAAGAGTCGAGGCAAACCTTGCCAGGATCACCTTCCTGATTACCGGTCCCACTACAGGACTTTTCAGCTTGGCAAGATCCCACAAACTGCGGCCATACGGTTTCTCCACAAACCATTTTAAAAAAAATATCCCGATGCCGGCACCAATCAGCAACGCCCACCAATATTTTTTCAGTACATCACTCAGAGCCAGAAGAAACAGCGTCGGAGCCGGTAATACTTTATCCATTTCATTAAAGACCTGAGTTATATTCGGCACAATATAAGTAATTAAAATGAATAAAATCCCAGTACCTATAAATGCCATAAAGACAGGATAGATGAGAGCGGCCCGCAATCTTCCCTTAAGAGCCTCCTGCTTCTCTCCAAAATCAGCGAGCTTCTCCAGGACAACATCCAGAGAACCCGAGGCCTCTCCTGCTCTGACCATGTTGACATAAATTGGCGAGAACAGTTTGGGATGCGCCCCAATTGCCTGAGTGAGTGTGTTACCCTCATTAACCGACTCCTTAATTTGGGCGATGACCTTCTTCAAGACAGGGTTGTTCGTCTGGTTGACAAGAGAACTGAGGCCCTGGATCAGCGGTATTCCCGCTCCCAGCAAGGTTGCAAGCTGCCTGGTCATGACACCTATTTCCTCAGACTTGACGCGCTCAAACAAGCCAATGCTCTCCCCTTTTTTCCCGGCGGAACCGGAACTGCTCCGACTCTCTTTGAGAGAAACCGGATATTTGCCGGAAGAACGAAGTTTGTCCCTGGCCTGCGACTCGCTGGCAGCGTCGACTATTCCCTTTATATTTTTACCCTTTTTATCAAGAGCTTGATATTCATATACCGCCATAACAGATACCCTGATAGTCAGAAAAATATTTTCGGAACACACATTCCACGTAAGGGACGCGAGTCAACCCTTCCTTATAAGGAGTCAACATACCATAGTGTTGATTTTCAACACTATTATTTGAATTATTACTATCCATATTCTATCATAAGAGAACGGAAGCAGGGAAATAAGGCACTAAAGAAAAATGGTAAAGCTTGTATTTCCAGCATATATTACGTTAAATTACCAGGTTATCAAAATACTGATCAACCACTCACCGTTGATGAACTGGCAAAAGGCCATTTGCAGCTTCCGTCGGCCTGATCAAAAGTTCGATAGCATGGTGTTTTTCTGATACCACACAATACCCTATGTATACACGATATTTCGGCCTGAAAGAGAAGCCGTTCACCATTGCCCCTGACCCCAGATACCTCTACATGAGTGAGATGCACAGGGAAGCCCTGGCTCATCTGCTCTACGGTATTCACAACGATGGTTGTCTTATCCTGTTAACGGGAGATGTGGGTACTGGAAAAACAACCGTTTGCAGATGTCTTCTTGCCCAGCTTGCAGAAAAAACAGATATTGCGATAATACTCAACCCAAAACTGACTATTATCGAACTTTTCAAAACAATATGCAGGGAACTTAGCATCTCTGTCAGGGGAGAGCCGTCCACAACAGGACCATATATTGACGTCCTGAACAGATATCTACTCAATGCACATAGTGAAGGAAGAAATACAGTACTGATCGTTGACGAAGCTCAAAACCTTGATGTTGAAATACTGGAGCAACTGCGCCTTCTCACTAATCTTGAAACTGACACCCACAAACTGCTGCAGATAGTGCTTCTTGGACAGCCTGAATTGCGGGATATGCTCAGCAGCCCACAGCTGACTCAGATAAATCAGCGCGTTACATCAAGATACCATCTGCAGCCTCTGCAACCCGAGGATGTTGAAAAATACATCCGCCATAGAATCTATATCGCGGGCGGTTCCGCCACCTCACTCTTTGCACCGCAGGCCATTAAATATATTGCCAGGGTGTCAAAGGGTGTTCCGAGAACAATCAACCTCCTCTGTGACCGGGCACTTCTTGGGGCCTACGCCGAGCACAAAGACCGTGTTGACCTGAAAATAACAAAAAAAGCCGCCCATGAGGTAACCGCAAATACAGGCCATCCCCGGCTCTCAGGAAAACAGCTCGCACTGGCCATCCTTCTTTTTCTGTTGGGAGTGTGCCTGCCTGCGGGACTCTACTTTTCTGCTCAAAAGGCAACCACTCCTGCGGATAAAAAGACAACAACAAAGCTTCCGGCTCCCGGGAAGCACTCAGATTCAAACATGGACAAACAGACACCCCGGGAACGTAAAATAATAATTAACCCGGTGGAACTCAACTACGAGACAAAAAAAATCACAAACCTCTCCAACCAATAATCATAAAACATGCCGAACATATATGATGCCGCAGAAAAAATTACGTTCCATCCTTGCCGGACAAGCGGGATAAACAATAATATATTAAGCTGAACGATTGCATCGTCAGTACAGAATATCAGGATCAGAGCAGATTTATGTCATATATTTTGGATGCATTGAAAAAATCAGACCGGGAACGACATCAGGGAGAAGTTCCGGGTATTGACTCCATTCATGACAGCTATCCCCGCCCCCCTGAGCAGCAACCAACCAGCCAATGGAAAAAAAACCTTTTCATAGCTTCTGGTGCCATCCTGCTCATTTCCATCTCCTCTTCGGCCTGGTATTTGAGTAAAAAGGTGTCCGGTTATGCGGAAAAAATCTCCATAGACCAAAAACAGCAGAACCCGGCCGTCACTGAAAATAAAGCAGCAGAAATCCTCATCCAGACAAAAGAGGTGGAAAAAAAACAAAAATATTCTGACAGCCCTGTTTCACTTAAAAGAACTAAAAAAAAGATCGTATTAGGATACAGCAAAATACCACTTCCTGAACAAAAATCTATTGTCATTCAACATCCAGCTAAAGCGGTTGATATCCCTGACCTTGCAGACCTTACAGTCTCCATGCGGGAAACCATCCCCGAACTCCATCTGGCGGGACATACCTACGCTAACGACCCGGCAAAGAGAATGATCATAATTAACAATAAAATCCTGAGAGAGGGAGAAAAGGCGGGTAACGGTCTCACCCTGGTTGAAATTACCTGGAGTGGGGTAATTATGAACTACCGCGGACAACTCTTTAAAATTGATATGGATTAAAGAAATGGCCGGGAAAGAAATCGAACTGAAGAGCAGGTGACAGAATCGGCTGTTCTGCCACCTGCATGAGAAGAAGAGAGATTATTAACTGTTTTTTCTTCGCTTGCGACTCACTGTAACGAGACCCGCAAGACCCGTTCCAAAAAGCAGCATGGTTGCAGGCTCTGGAACAGGTGCAGGTCCTCCTCCACCAATAACATCGTTGGCACACCAGGGGGAATAGGCGACAAAGAAACCTCCATCCAGTGCCAGTCCATCACCAAAAGTATAAGACAGTGTGAATGTGGAAGCATCATAAGTGACAGCAAAAACCATCCCGGGATCAGTCAGATAGTCACTGTCAATACCGTTGGGGTTATCTTTTCGAACTGAAGACCCTGTGGTCATGGTGTATCCCAGAAACCCATCCTCGGAGGACCAGGCAGCACCATCCACGGACCAGGCCCCATTCCCAGCTTCGTTACCCACTGTCGTATCTTCATGTCCGCTGCCATAACCATCCCTTACCAGATAATCCCAATCGTCCCAGTTAGTGCCGATGGTAGAACCACTACCGTCATAGGAGGTGTTGATAAAGAGAGAATCATATGTCTGCCGATTGTCACTTCTCATATTAATAGCAACTCCCATGAGCAAACCACCTTCTACCGTTACATCCATGGAATTAATATTCGGAGTACCGTATTCATCCCTGGGAATGGTACTGTCATATCCCGGCCAGTCAACCCATGTATCGTCAAAATTGTACACATCTGCATGCGCACCAGTTGCTGCAAGACCAAGAGCTGCGGTCAAAACCAAAGCACTCATTAATTGCTTTTTCATTTTTTCCTCCAATAGATTTTATTTGAATATCAACAAACCATGTTTAGCATCTATGGAAGACCAAAGCACATTACATGCCAATATATATTTATAATTATTTTAACTTGTATTTCATATATATATCCATTTTTTTAGTGCAATAGAAAAATTACCACAATCAATAAATTCCGTAATACAGGTCAATATAATAAAATTCAGGCATATTAAATCCGTTTTATCGAACTTTCATATTGCACCGTTCCGCAGAGATGAACTTCGCCACCGATGGTGCCTCTTCTGAAAAAAGGTGGCAAAACATATCACAACGTAGTAGTTAGAAAAAAGAGATGGACTTCACGTTCTCCAATCCTGAACTAGTGTCTGTCCGGCAGACCCTGCCCGGACCCGTAATAAATGGCCCATTGACCTGATAGGAGGCAACATATGATAGAGGCTACAGTTGAAGCGATCTGTATCAGCAATAAAAAAGGGATCGTAAAACGAGAAACAGAGGAAGTTTTTTTTGAAAATAACTGGGGTATTGAGCAGGACGCCCATGCCGGTAAATGGCACCGGCAGGTCTCCCTGCTCGCTGGAGAATCCATTGACCGGGTAAAGGAAAAATTACCAACCCTGAAAAACGGGGCATTTGCTGAAAATATTATCACCAGGGACATTGATCTTACTGACGTGAAGATCGGTGATCAACTCCACCTTGGCAAAGATGTAATATTGGAAATCACCCAGATAGGGAAAAAATGCCATAACGACGGCTGCGCCATTAAAAAGGCAACCGGAGACTGCATCATGCCCAAAGAAGGTCTGTTTGCCCGGGTCATCAGCGGCGGCAGCCTGCAAAAGGGTGATGTTATTCGCAAATCTCTACAGATCTCCTCGTGAAAATGCTCCTGTTCTTTGTCTCTTTAAACAGATCCAGCAGGATTACCCGGGAACTGCATCACAAAATCCCCAGCCAGTTCACACATCCTTTGCATTGTTTACCATCAAAAATATCTCCTTAGTTGCGCCGTCCCTTCTTTTAAAATTCGTTGCACATGTACATCGAGCAGTGCAGGATGAAGCATGATTTTACTGATATATTATTTGCAATGAGTTATATGACATTTACAACTATAATACATTACGCCAGAGGAAAATCCTTGACCAGCAGATAACACGCCTGAGGCAATCACTCAACCGGTTAAACTGTCTCTGACTACTCACATTGTATGAATATAATTTTTGCTGTAGACCCGGTTCATCCACCCTTAACAGGAATTGGCAGATACACTTATGAGCTGGCCGCAGGCCTGAAAAGTTCACCTGGAATCAAAACACTCCGTTTTTTTAGACACGGTCAATGGGTAGATCGATTTGATGATTCATTAAAACCGGGGTTGTCTTCCTCTTCATTTCGTACCATATTAAGTCGCTCACCCATTGCTGTCTGGGCCTATGGTAAAATAGTACCCACCATCAGCAGGAGCCGGTTAAGGAAGTACGAGAACTCTCTTTTTCATTCTCCAAATTTCATTCTTCAACCCTTTCCAGGCCCGTCTATAGCCACTTTTCATGATCTTTCGGTATACCGTTTTCCTGAATTCCACCCTGAGGCCAGGATAAATTATATGAAAAGGGAGATCCCTAAAGCCCTGAGAAGGGCCGATCATTTCATTGCGGTTTCATCTTTTACAGCAGAGGAAATGCAGAACATTCTGGATATTCCACCAGAGAAGATATCGATTGTTTACAATGGAGTGTCCCCTGCATATCACCCAAGGCCCTACCAGGAGCTTGTCAGGCCGCTGGCAAAGTACAATGTGCAACCGGGAAAAGATCTTCTGTCCGTCGCCACCCTGGAGCCACGAAAAAATCTCTCTACCCTGATAAAGGTCTATGAAAA
>JAFDME010000059.1 GCA_019306075.1 Deltaproteobacteria bacterium
TGCGCGGATTATTCTTGAGGCGTATGGTCACACTGAAAAGGATGTCAAGGCGGATTATATCAAGCCGAGTCCTGCCATTGACAAAATTAAGGATAACCAGCTGGATGCGTTTTTTATTGTTGCCGGATATCCTACCGGATCCGTGGTTGAACTGGCTTCAAGCGTTGGTGCCGAACTGGTACCGATAAATGGACCGGAGGCTGACGCAATTGTGAAGAAATATGGATTCTTTGCCAAGGATATTGTTCCCGCAGACACCTATGAGGGTATTGGGGAAACCGAATCTCTTTCTGTCGGTGCACAGTGGGTTGTCTCCGCAAAGGTGGACGAGGAACTGGTCTACCAGATAACCAAGGCCGTATGGAATAAAAAATCACGGGCGTTACTGGATAAAGGCCATGCCAAGGGAAAAAAGATCACTCTTGAAACAGCACTTGACGGAGTGGGTATCCCGCTGCATCCGGGAGCAGAACGGTATTATAAGGAAGTTGGTTTGCTGAAGTAAGCAGTTCAGTCGTATCAGCTAAGACCGGAAGACGAAAAATTCATCTTCCGGTCTTTTTATTTAGTGCCTTACTCCAGAAAGCCTGGCATAAAAAACAAGAAGCCAGGGAGTATATTTTGAAATTATGTTGTTCACTTTACTTTCAAGGTACTTATCCAGCGAGACTGAAAGTTTTCCGACTTGTCGGGTTAGTGCTTTAATGGCACTTATCCAGGCATTTTAAAATTCCGATTTATTCGGGTTCTGTTGTTTTATCAGTTTTCACAGGTGGGATATTGGAAATTAATCAAGAACGTATACACAAACTGGAAGAGGAATATGATCCTGAAATGCAGATAAGGTCGATGACGGCTCCCGCGACATGGATTGTCGGAGTACTTCTCGCTATATTGTCCTGCTTTCATTACTATACTGCCGGTTTCGGGCTGCTCAGGGAGTCTACTCACCGGGGAGTTCACCTGGCATTTGTTCTGGGGCTGATTTTTCTCGTATTCAGTTTTAGAAAGAAATCAAAGCCCGGTGGATTCCTTGCTGTCGGGCAGATTCCGATTTATGACTGGCTGCTGGCAATTACAGCCGCGGTCACCTCCTTATATATCCCGTTTGTCTTTAATGATCTGGCTTTTCGTGTTGGAGATCCACTGACCGTGGATGTGGTCTTCGGTACTATTATGATTTTTCTTACCCTGGAGGCTACCCGAAGGTCGATGGGGCTGGCCTTGCCTGTCATTGCCCTTGCTTTTATCACTTATGCACTGTTTGGTCAATATGCTCCGGGTGTCCTTGTTCATCCCGGTGCAAGCTGGAAGGGACTGGTTAATCATCTCTATCTGACCAGTCAGGGGATTTATGGTATTGCCGTCGGTGTTGTCGCCACCTATGTCTTCCACTTTGTTCTTTTCGGTGTACTGGCAAATCGTATAGGTGCTGGACAGCTCTTTATCGATCTGGCCTCCTGTGTTGCCGGGCGTTATGCCGGCGGGCCGGCCAAGGTCAGTGTCTTTTCCTCCGCCCTTTTCGGTATGATCTCAGGATCTTCAATTGCCAATACGGTCACCACCGGAGCATTGACTATTCCGGCCATGAAACGAGTAGGTTATCGCCCCCATTTCGCAGCAGCTGTTGAGGCAACTTCCAGTACCGGCGGGCAGATAACTCCCCCAATCATGGGAGCGGCAGCCTTTATCATGGTTGAATTTCTGGAGGTGCCTTATCGTACAATTTTACTGGCTGCGACAGTTCCTGCCCTGATGCATTATCTTGGCATTTTTACCATGGTTCACCTGGAGGCTAAACGTCTTGGTCTGCGGGGGTTGCGGCCGGATGAGATGCCGAAATTTGTCAAAGTGATCCGTGAAGGCTGGCCCACTCTAATTCCTCTGGTTATTCTGGTAGCTATTATTACCTCGGGAAGAACTCCCTATAATGCTGCATTCTGGGGTATAACGTCCTGTATTGTAGTTGGATTTCTTAATCCTCGAAATCGCTTAACCCTCCCCGATCTCTACGGTTGTTTTAAGACGGGGGCCCAGTACGCCCTGGCTGTAGGTGCAGCAGCAGCAGCTGTCGGCATTATTGTCGGGGTGGTGAGTCTTACCGGTATGGGATTTAAAGTGTCCTTTATGGTTACCAGCTCGGCGCAGCAGCTTGCCGGAATAATTGTCCCTTTTGTCCCGTTTGGTCTGACCGACCTGGCAGGCCTTACTCTGTTTTTAACTCTGATCTTTACCGCTTTTGCCTGTATTCTTCTTGGCGCCGGTATACCGACGACAGCTACCTATATTGTCCTGGTCTCTATTGCCGCTCCGGCCCTCGGGCTTCTCGGGGTGGTGCCGATTGTAGCTCATTTTTTTGTTTTTTATTACGGTGTGCTTGCTGATATCACGCCGCCGGTAGCCCTTGCAGCATACGCTGGAGCTGGAATTGCCGGGGCCAACCCGTTCAAGGCGGGGAATACCGCATTTCGACTGGCAGCGGCAAAAGCGTTAGTACCCTTTGTTTTTGTCTATGCACCATCGATCCTGATTGTAACCGATGGTTTTACATGGCAGGCTTTTGTCATTACTGTTGCCGGATGTGCCATTGGCATCATTTTTATCGGGGCTGCGTTGACAGGATATTTTCTTACCCATATGGTAATGATTGAAAGAGTGGTGACTTTTATCGCATCTCTGCTGTTTATTGCTCCGGGGATCCAAAGTGGGTTTGTGGGACTGGTTCTTATGATACCGGTTCTGATCAGTCAGGTTATGCGGTGGAACAAGGGCAAAAAGCAGCTGGAAGTTGAAGGCGGATAATATATGTCGGGCAGAGTTATATCAGTTTACGGTTATGGGCGGTTCGGGAAAATATGGACAGATATCCTGGCAGAAGATTTTCAGTTGAAAGTGTTTTCAAGACGCGGGCTCAGCCGGGAAGAAGTCGGCCCGAATGTCGAGATATGTGATGAGGAGGGAATATATGATTGTGATGCACTCTTTTTCTGTGTAGCTATATCCTCTTTTGAGGAAGTGTTGAGGAGATCTTCCCGCTATGCCCGTAAGGAGACGGTTTTCTTTGATACCTGTTCTGTAAAGGTATATCCTGCCCGGTGGATGCAACAATACCTGCCCGGAGAGAGCAAGATCATTGCCACTCATCCAATGTTTGGCCCTGATTCGTACCATAATTCTGCTGAAAAGCTTCCCATGGTACTGTGCAATATCAGTGCTGATGAAAAAACTGTAAGAGAATGGAGTGATTTGTTTGTTTCAAAATCACTTCATGTTGAGAGAATGACTCCCGATGAACATGATCAGATGACTGCCTTCTCCCAGGGAATCACACATTATGTAGGAAGAGTACTGGCGGGGCTGAACTTGCATCCTACAAGCATTGATACGCTTGGCTACAAAAAGATTCTGGAGGTTGTAGGTCAGACATGTAATGACAGCCTGCAGCTCTTTTATGATCTGCAAAATTATAATCCATACAGCCGTGAGATGAGAGAAAGCATACGTGAATCGATTGAGAAGGTTAATTTAACTCTTGAAAGAAACAGGTTATAAATGGTCGTCTAACCCCTATTTTGGCCAAATATAAAAAAGAGGAAAATGAATGAAAACTGAAAAAGTAGCTGTTTTTGCCTTCAGAGGAGATCCCCTCTGTTTTATCCATGTGCTTCTCAACGGTATTGACCTTCATGAGCGGGGGATGGAGGGATTAATTGTTATCGAAGGGGATGCCGTGACACTGGTTCCGGAGATGTCCAAACCGGGTCATTTTCTTTTCACTCTTTACCAGAAAGCTAAATCTATGGGCATTCTCCATGGGGTATGCCGGGCCTGCTCTGTTAAGCTTAAAGTTGATAAAGAAGTGGAAAAAGAGGGGATACCGCTGATTGGAGATATGTCAGGTCATCCATCCATGGGTGGCTTTATTGAAAAAGGGTACAAAGTTATTACTTTTTAGCCCGCAATTCTAACAAATACTGTCCATCAGCACGGTTCGGGTGCGACCGCTGACAGAACCGGTTATTGTCTCTAAAATTCGTTTTAATCAGTTGTTTTAATTGTAAATTTATAGTTGGGTTATAGTGTTTTTTTAGCTGAATGCTATCTGTGTGACTTGCGCTTACACAGCCTTCATGGCAGCGGAGCAGTGTTAATACCGTGAAATATATTTCAACCGTGCCGCTTGAAGAAAGGGTTTTTCTGCATTTAATGCGGTAAGGAGTAAAAATGAAAAAGCGTCTGCGTCTGATTCTCATCCCGGTCGTCGTCTCTGTCATAGGACTGGCTGCCTACTTCTTTCTGCAGCAGAAAGAGGATAGCAGTTCCTTTCAGATTTCAGGCACCATTGAGGTTACTGAGGTCAGTTTAAGTTTCAAAATTCCGGGGATTCTTGCCAGGCGGCTGGTAGATGAGGGGGAGAGTGTTCGTTCCGGCCAACTCATTGCATCACTGGACGATACGGATCAGGCGATTGCCCTGGAGGGACGAAGTGCCGATCTTGCTTACAGTAAGGCTGTACTCGGAGAACTGGAAGAGGGAAGCCGTTCCCAGGAGATTGAAATAGCCAGGGCAGGACTGTTACAAGCTAAAGCGGCTCTTAATGTATTGAAAAATGGCAGTCGTCCCCAGGAAATCAAACGGGCTGCGGCTGATCTGGCCAGAGCGCAGGCTGTGGAAAAAACGACGGCTGCCCAGCTGAAGCAGGCCAGAACCGATTTTAACAGATACGCAGCCCTCTATCAGGAAAAGGGTGTTTCAAAGACGGAATATGACAAATTTCAGACAAGATTTGTTACCGCACAGAACAGCTGGTCTGAGAGCAGGGAAGGGATAACGGGTGCCCGGGAAAATCTGAGCCTGTTGCAGGAAGGGCCCCGCAGAGAAAAAATTGATAAGGCTGATGCAGCGGTTAAACTTGCTGAAGCGAAATATTCCCTTGCCGTGGAGGGACCGAGGTCGGAAGTTATCGATCAGGCGCGGGCCAGGGTGCAGGCAGCAGAGGCTGCTCTGAAGCAGGCGGGACAGCAGCAGAGATATACCCGGATCTATGCGCCAATGGAAGGGATAATCCTGAGTAAATCAGCAGAACCGGGAGAATATCTTAATCCGGCAATTCCGGTTGTGACTCTCGGCGATATGGGTCATCCATGGCTGCGTGGATATATTAATGAAAAAGATCTCGGGCGGGTCAAATTGGGGCAGGAAGTTCAGATCAGTACAGATTCATACCCTGATAAGACCTATTCCGGGCGGGTCAGTTATATCAGCAGTCAGGCGGAATTCACTCCCAAAAGTGTTCAGACTTTTGAGGAGCGGGTGAAATTGATGTTTCGCATTAAAATCAGTATGGATAATCCGGATAATGAGCTTAAACCCGGTATGCCAGCGGACGGGATTATTCCTGTCATTTCCCGGAGATGAAAAAAGGAGAAACGGCGGCAGCTGTCCGTGCGGAAAATCTTACCAGAGTTTTTAACGAAACTGTTGCTGTGGACAGGGTGAGTTTTGAGGTTTTGCCGGGAGAGATCTTTGGCCTTGTCGGTCCCGATGGTGCCGGTAAAACAACGACACTGCGACTTCTCTCCTCAATACTTGATCCCAGTTCCGGGACCGGTTCCATTGGCGGGTTTGATATAATCTCCCAGGCCCCCCAGGTGAAAGAGCAGATTGCCTATATGAGTCAGAAGTTCGGCCTTTATCGGGATCTGACCGTTATGGAAAATATCAGTTTCTACGCTGATATTTATGGAATTACCGGTGCTGAACGCAAAGGGCGTGTTGAGGAACTTCTCGATTTCAGCAATATGCGGCCCTTTAAAAAGCGGCGAGCGGGGAAGCTGTCCGGAGGGATGAAGCAGAAACTTCAGCTCATCTGTGCCCTGATTCATACCCCGAGAGTGCTGCTGCTGGATGAACCGACGAATGGGGTTGATCCGGTAAGCAGGCGGGATTTCTGGAAAATTCTCTATAAATTGCTGCAGGGTGGGGTCTCTATTCTGGTGACCACCGCATACCTTGATGAAGCCGAGAGGTGTGATCGGGTGGGGTTGATCAACCGGGGCAGGATGATTGCGGTGGGTACTCCCGCAGAACTGAAAGAGCTGGTGGAGAATCATATTCTCTCTCTTAAAAGTAGTCACTCCCGCGCCATCCAGCATTTTCTTGGAAAAGCCATGCCTGCCCTCCGGGTAAATGTTTTTGGTGATTCTCTTCATCTGAGCTGTACAGACCCCAAAGAGACAGAGCGCCGGGTGACGACGCTGCTTGACCGGGAAGGGATTTCCTATACCCGTTTTCAGGAGATTCCTCCAAGTCTTGAAGATGTTTTTGTCGGACTGCTCGGTGATCACGGCCAGGATGTTTCTGAACAAACGGCGTCTTCCCCTTCAACTCTCTCCGGAGGGAATGCGGTACCGGACGTGGCCGTGGATGTCAGTCACTTAAGTCGTCGTTTTGGAAATTTCACTGCGGTCAATGATATCAGTTTCCAGGTACCGGCAGGACAGATATTCGGTTTTCTCGGTCCCAATGGTGCCGGTAAGAGTACCACCATTCGTATGCTTTGCGGCCTCCTTACTCCTAGTGACGGAAGCGGCAGAGTTGCCGGTTTTGATATCAGCGCTCAGGCTGAGGAAATCAAACAGCATATCGGATATATGAGTCAGAAGTTCTCACTGTATGAAGATCTCACCGTGGAGGAAAATATTGACTTTTACGGTGGAATATATGGATTAAAGGGTGCCGGACTGCGGCAGAGAAAAGAGTGGGCCCTGTCCATGTCTGCCCTGGAAGATCACCGAAAAAGCCTTACCGCAATCCTCAGTGCCGGATGGAAACAGCGGCTGGCCCTCGCTTGTGCCATCCTCCACTCTCCACCTATTATTTTTCTTGATGAGCCCACAAGCGGTGTTGATCCGGTCAGCCGCAGGCGGTTCTGGGATCTGATCTACTCCATGGCCGATAATGGAATTACCGTCTTTGTCACTACTCACTATATGGAAGAGGCTGAATACTGCGACCGGGTATGTCTCATATATCGGGGTGAGGTGATTGCCATGGGAGCACCGGGAGAATTAAAAGAGCACTCCATGCAGGAGTATATTCTTGATCTGCGCTGTACCAGTCCCCAATATCAGATTGATAATCTGCTGCAGCTGCCTGAGGTTCGGGATGTCTCCCTGTTTGGTGCAGGGCTGCATATTGTTACTGGTGATACTGTTGCAGCGGTAGCTGCAATCAGGAAAACGTTAGAGGAGCAGGGTGTCAGTATAGAATATCTGCAACCCATTGCTCCGAGCATGGAGGATGTCTTTATTTCTCTGATTGAGGAAGTGGATCGTAAGAGTGATGGACAAAGTAACGGAGAAGTCGATTTATGAAACTGCGTCGTCTGTGGGCTATTGCCCGGAAGGAGGGGCTCCATGTTATCAGGGACTGGCGCAGTCTTGTTCTTGCCCTGCTCATCCCGCTGATCATGGTTCTTCTTTACGGATACGCTCTTACCCTTGATTTACGGGATGTTCCCATGACGGTATGGGACCAGTCACGGTCAGTTCAGAGCCGGGAACTGCTCAGTCTCTTCCAGGGGTCTCCCTATTTTACATTTATCGATTTTCCTGACAATTATCGGGATATGCAGACTGATCTTGACAGGGGGCGAGCCATGGCTGCTCTGATAATACCTTCTGATTTCAGTTCTAAGGTGAAGAGCGGGACTCCGGTACAAATTCAGGTTATTACCGATGGCAGTGATGCCAATACCTCCCGGCTGGTTACAACATATGTGACGGTATTGAGCAATATCTACGGAAAAAAAGTGAGTCTATCGAGGGTACGTCGCAATGGCAGAGAGCCGGTCAGGCCTGCAGTCGATCTGCTTTCACGTGTCTGGTATAACCCGGATCTGCGCAGTCAGAATGTCCTGGTCCCCGGTATTGTCGCCCTGGTGATGATTGTTGTTGCTGCCATGCTGACCAGCGTTACTGTGGCCAGGGAGTGGGAGACCGGTACCATGGAGCAGCTGATCAGCACGCCTCTGCATCGTTCGGAGCTGATTTTTGGCAAGGTACTCCCCTATTTTGTTATCGGAATGGTGGACGTTCTCATCGCTGTGACAATCGGCAGGCTGGTTTTCCATGTGCCGATTGTCGGCAGCAGCGGTCTGCTTTTCGCCTTTTCAGCTCTCTTTTTGAGTGGTGCTCTTTTTTTCGGCATGACACTCAGTATTGTTATGAAATCCCAGGTGCTCGCCAATCAGACGGCCATTCTGGCGGGATTTCTGCCGACTCTTATTCTAAGCGGTTTTGTCTTTGCCATACAGGATATGCCTCTGCCTCTGCAATTTGTCACCTATATTGTTCCCGGCCGTTATTTTATTGCTATTCTTCGGGGAATCTACTTGAAGGGTATCGGTTTTGATATTCTCTGGGTAGACGGAATGCTGCTCGGGATTTATACCTTGATTATGATCGTCCTTGCCCACCGTAAACTTAAATTTAAACTGGAGTAGCGTATGCTGCAACGAATCCGGAGAATGCTGATTAAGGAATTTCTGCAGATGCTGCGTGATCCCCGAATGCGGGTGGTGGTTTTTGGTGTGCCGGTTATCCAGATGACCGTTATGGCTTTTGCCCTGACAACTGATGTTACCAATATTCGCACTGCTGTTTACGATCTGGACAGGAGCTCGGCTTCCCGTGAATTTTTAAGTGATTTTACCGCAGCAGGATATTTCACTATTCACGTCTATCTTGATTCGGAAAAGGATATTGCCGATCTGCTTGATCGTGCAAAAGTGCGGGCGGTGCTTCGCATCCCTGCGGGGTTTGCCAGTGATATTGCCGCAGAACGAACAGCCAGGGTGCAGTTTATCACCGACGGCACTGACAGTAACAGCACCGCAATTTCCCTTGGTTATGCAGGAAGTATCGTTGATAGTTTCAATGATAAAAAACTGCTGCAGCGCAGCCGGGCAAATAATCTTTTCAGCAAACCGGTGCAGGTGGAATCAATCGCCCGGGCCTGGTTTAACACAAATCAGGAGAGTAAATACTATTATGTGCCATCTCTGATAGCGACCATGCTCTTTATCTTCAGCCTGCTGCTTACCAGTATAGGGATCGTTCGGGAGAAAGAGCTCGGCACTATTGAGCAGGTGATGGTGACCCCTATTCGCAGGATTGAATTTATCCTTGGAAAAACCCTGCCATATATGATTACCGGCTATATTTCCATGACCATTATGCTGTTTGTCGCCTACCTTATTTTTAAGGTTCAGGTTCACGGCAGTCTGCCGCTGCTCTATCTGCTGTCAGGAATTTATCTCTGCGGAAATATGGGTATAGCTCTGCTGGTCAGTGCCGGTGCCGAGACCCAGCAGCAGGCTCTTCTTACCAGTTTTCTAATTCTTATGCCCAGCGTCATGCTTAGTGGTTTTATGTTTCCGGTAAAGAATATGCCGGAACCGGTTCAGTGGCTGACCTGCCTTAATCCCATGCGCTGGTATCTTGATATTCTCAGGGGTATCGTACTTAAAAGTGTTGGTATGCGGGATCTCTGGCCTGCTGTAGCGGCACAGTCCGCTCTGACTGTGATTTTTATAACTGGTGCCGCCTGTCGCTTCAGAAAAACCCTGGCATAAACGGGATCGATCTTCCGGTCGCTCTATTTATCGCAGGGGGTAAACAGGTCGCGGACTCTTTTCAAGATAATATGGCATCATCTGTTCTGCCAGATTGGCAAGGTTGCGCTGGCGATTTGCGGGAGCCGGGTGGGTGGAGAGGAACTGCGGCGGGGTCTTGCCGCCAACTTTACCCATTTTCTGCCAGAGCGTAGCCGCAGCTCTCGGATCATACCCTGCTCTTGCAGCAATTTCTATTCCCATTATATCCGCCTCAGTTTCTGAAGCCCGGCTGTTTGGCAGAGTGATAGCGAGTGCTGCTGCAGCCACACTGCCGCCGAGAATAGCGCCCCTGTGGCTGCTGTCCCGTGAAGCGATTGCCAGCCCCATGATGCCAAGCTGGGACGCCATGGCCACGGACATTCTTTTGGCTGTATGGTTGGCCAGGGCATGGGCGATTTCATGACCCATAACCTGGGCCACCTCATCGTCGGTTGCTCTCAGCTGATCAAGCAGGCCCGTATATATGGCCATTTTTCCACCGGCCATGCACCATGCATTGACCATTTTCGGGTCGTCAATGACCTTTACACTCCATTCCCAGTTTTTCGTATGGGGAAAGAGGCGAACTGCCTGGGCCACGAGTCGGCCGGTGATATAGCGAACACGGGCGGTTGTGTTGCTGTCGGAGTCAACCTGCCCCTTCTGCTGCAGTGGGCGAAGGGTCTGTACATATGCCTGCCTGGAAGCGGAAATCGCCTGCTCGGGTGAGACGAGCATAAGCTGATGACGGCCGGTAGGACTGGTGGTGCAGGCTGAAAGCGTCAGCAGCAGAATGAGAAGCAGTTTTTTTATCATAGCAGTATAAACAGTAATAAATTAATCTTTTCTGGCAAGTCTAATCTGAGAGAAGATTGTGATTGTCCGGTCGAGGGTATATTAACCCGAATAAATCGGAATTTTAAAATGCTTGGATAAGTGCCATTGAAGTAAATTCAACCATATAATTTAAAACAACCTTTTCCAGTTTCTCGGAGTCGGAGTTTATGCCCTGGTTTTTAAGGGTGCTTACCTGTTTTTTCTTACAGAAGTTCTGGAGTAAGGCACTAAATTGCGAGTCCTGCTGATGAATCCGGGAACCGAGGTGATATGAACGATTCGACTATCGGTAAATATAGAGCAATCTGGCTCAACCAGCTGCTTATTGAGTATAAAGATATCTGCTGGAATTATAACCTGGACTTGATCCCTCCGCTGTTTGAGATTTCTGACTTAAAAAGAGAGGGCGGTTCGTGGCACCCGTCAAGTCGGACGATGCGCCTGAGCCGGTATCTTATTGCGGGAAATCCCTGGCAGGTAACTCTGCAGGTATTAAAGCATGAAATGGTCCATCAACTCTGCAGCGAGCGTTTTGGCAGCAGTGAAACAGGGCATGGGCGGGATTTTCAAAGAGGATGTCGGCTTCTCGGGGTAGAACCTGAATTCTGTGGGTCCCGCTCTTCTCTGCCTGAGCTGCAGCTAAAACTGGAAAAAGGATCGGATATATCGGAGAAGGGTCGCAGATTTATAAGCCGGGTCGAAAAGCTCTTTGCTCTGGCCCGTTCTCCGAATGAAAATGAGGCGGGGCTGGCAATGCAGAAAGCCAATGAGTTGATAGAAAAATATAATCTCAGTTTTTTTGAGGGTGGGGAGGAACGGCAGTTCGGCTATGCTGTAATCAATAGAAGAAGGAAACGGATTGAGGCGTATCAGCGGCATATCTGTCGTATTCTACAGGATTTTTTCTTTGTAAGGGTAGTTATATCGTCACTTTATGATCCGATGACTGATCAGAATTATAAGGTTGTTGAGCTCCTGGGGACGAGAGAGAATGTGACTATTGCCGAATACTGTTACTCTTTTCTTGAGAACAAGCTGGTATCTCTCTGGGCTCATAACCGATATAAATTCAAGGGAAGGACCATAACGGAGAAAAACAGTTATTTTCTCGGCTTGCTTGCCGGATTTTACGATAAACTGGCACAACAGAAAGAGAGCAGGAAAGAGGCAATTGTACGGAAGGAAGAGAAGGCTCTGGTAACAGTGGCGGAGAAAGAACTTACAGAATATGTTGAGACCAGGTTTCCCCGATTGCGCAAAGTATCGAGAAAGGCAGCAAGGATTTATCGCAACACCTATAATGATGGTGTGGCAACAGGGAAAACAATTACCCTTGCAAAGGGAGTAGCAGGGGTATCGGTGCAGAGCGGCAGGTTTTTACCGGGGAAGTCAACAGGACAACAAAGAACATAAGGCTGTGGATCTGTTTTTCCCGGCTGCTGAAGGTTTTTTGAAGAGAGGGTAATGACCCGTGCAGGGAGAGAGGTAATATGGAAAGAGAAGTCATCGATAGTCTTGCTCAATGTTTGAGGGCAGATATAGCGGCAGCCCTGGTAACTGTTATTGAAAACAGTGGTTCTTCTGCAGGGAAGAGCGGTTCCATGATGGTTGTATGGGGAGAGTCGGAGAGCTGCGGTACTGTGGGCGGCGGCAGCCTTGAACGCCGGGCAGTTGTTGAGGCAAGAAAATGTCTGGCCGCTGGATTGAGCAGGGAGGTGATGTTTGATGCCGGGGATGGAGACGAACAGCTGAACTCTTGCGGTGGGAGTTCACGGCTCTTTATCCGCGTCTTTTCCAGCGGTCCGAAACTGATTATTGTCGGCAGCGGTCATCTGGGGCTGGAATTATACAATCTCGGCCTGCAGCAGGGGTTTCGTATCACAGTGATTGATGACAGAGAGGCAACTCCCGGCAGATTTCCCGAGGCGGAGGTGATTACGGGAGATGAAATTGGTAAACTGTTAATGGAGTATCCTGTTACCGGGGAGTGCTGCATTACTATTGCAAGCCGCAGTCATGAAACGGATGAACAGGCTCTTGAGGCTGTCATCGGATCCGGTGCCGGTTATATCGGCATGGTGGGAAGCAGCAGCAAGATAAAGGAAATTTACCACCATCTTATGTCCAGAGGGGTGACACGGCAAAAACTGGACGCAGTTTATGCTCCCATGGGGTTGAATGTCGCCACAAGAGAACCAAAAGAGATTGCAACGGTAAAAAATATCAGCTATTGAGCACAGTAGTGGACAATCAGCTCCGATAGAATATCTATCATCGGCTGCAGTCTCTCCATATCAATGAACTCATCAGGCTGATGTGCCTGGTCGATATCACCGGGACCTAAAATTATAGTTTCCATGCCCAGCGCCTGGAAATAAGGGGCTTCTGTTCCATATGCTACCGCTCCTGCAGCATGCCTGGTCAGCCTCTCGGTGGTGAGGACAATATCCGCGTCAGCCGGGGTTTCCATTGCCGGAATACCTTCAAATAATGGTGTGAACTCTATTTCCAGGCCGCTGTTGCGTAAACATCTGTTGATCCGCTGGTGGAGTGTGGATCTCAAGTCGCTTATATCCATACCCGGCAGCGGACGCAGGTCAATATGCAGTTCGCAGTCTGCGCAGATACGGTTTGGGCTGTCGCCGCCCTGAATATGTCCCAGATTCAGGGTGGGTACAGGAACCGTAAATGATGGATGAGTGTGTTCTGCCTGTAACAGTTCCCGCCACTGCAATAAATCACCAATTACCCGGTACATACCTTCCAGAGCACTGTTACCCCAGTCAGGATTGCTTGAATGGGCAGATCTGCCACGTATATGGATAGCCTCCATGAGAATCCCTTTATGCATCCGGATAGGCTTCAGTCCGGTTGGCTCCCCTATCAGGGCGCATCTGGCAGGAGGTTTTGCCGTCAATGCCCTGGCTCCTGCCATATTGGACTCTTCATTTGCTGTTGCCAATATGGTAACAGGTTGTTTAAAAACAATGTTCTTTGAAAGCAACTGCTTAACGGCAGTGAGGGTCAAGGCAAAAAATGATTTCATATCACTTGTTCCCAGGCCGTAGAGACGGCCATCCTTTTCCGTCAGTTTAAATGGATCAAACTGCCACCTGTCTAGATCATAGGGTACTGTGTCAACATGGCCGGCCAGCAGAAGTCCGTCATCTCCACTACCCATGGTAGCCTGCAGATTATATTTCCCCTGATGGTCGGGGACGGGGGCAGTTATGCAGTGGAAGCCAAGGCTGCCGCACCATTCAGCAAGGAGATTGATTATGGCTTCATTGCTTTGATCGTATTGTGGATTGCTGCAGCTGATAGAGGGAAGAGCTATCAGCTCACTTATCATATTCAGGGTTGATGGCAGTTTCATATTTATCCGCCCAGGTAGAGTTGTCGTACTTCATCACTTTCCAGGAGTTCCTGCCCGGTTCCCGTAAGACGGTTTCGGCCAAGTTCGAGTACATAGCCTCTATGACTGATGGAAAGTCCTTTTCTCGCATTTTGTTCAACCAGAAGAACGGAGGAGCCGCTTTTTCCGATTTCAATGATCTGGTCGAAAATCATGTCGACTACAATGGGAGCAAGACCAAGCGAAGGTTCGTCCAGAAGTACAAGATCCGGTTTGAGCAGTATTGAGCGGCTCAGGGCGAGGAGCTGACGTTCGCCGCCGGAGAGTTCTCTTGCAAAGGAGTGCTGTTTTTTATTGAGAACAGGGTACTTTTCAAGGACTTCTTTAATCGCATGACTCAATTTATGTTTGTCATTCAGCAGAGTTCCAGCTACCTCCAGGTTTTCGATAATGGTGAGATTGGGAAATATATTCATGCCCTGAGGTATGAACACCAGGCCCCTTTCACCCCGCTGGGCGATGCTCATTGCAGAGATATTCTTTTCCTTGAACCGTACCTCTCCCCGGGTGGGGATAAGCTGTCCGGCAATTGTCCTCAGGGCAGTTGATTTACCGGCACCGTTTGGACCGATAATGCAGATAATTTCGCCTTGTTCGACATGCATGGAGATGTCAGTGAGAACCGGCTCACGACCATATCCCGCTGTTATCCCGTCAAGCTTCAGCAGCATCTTTTTCCCTCCCGAGATAGGCCTCTATCACCCTTGGATTATTATGCACTTCAGCTGGTGTGCCGGAGAATATCAGGCTTCCTGAATCCATGACAAAAATCTTATCGCACAGCTCCGTCACAAGAGGCATGTTATGCTCAATAAGAAAAATCTTTACCGATTGCTCCGCAAGGTTTTCAAGGATCGTAACCAGATGGCGTATCAGGGTCGGGTTGATGCCTGCTGTGGGCTCATCGAGGATAATGAGTTTCGGGTCGGCCATTAACACTCTGCCGATTTCAAGAAGTTTTTGCTGGCCATAACTTAAATCTCCGGCAGGGGTTGATCGAAGTTTCGTCAGCCCGAGTGTCTCAAGAATTGACAGCGCTTTCTCACGATTTTCGGCCTCTTCTTTTGCCACCCTTGCAGGTCTGAAAAAGAGGGGCAGGATGTTCTCGCCCAGTTGCCCAGGTGCGGCGGCAACCAGGTTGTCCAGGGTGGAGAGGAAGGGCAGGACCCTGGTCTGCTGGAAAGTCCGGACGATTCCCTTGCGGCTGATTATATGAGGGGGAAGTCCGTCTATTTTCCGGTTTAAAAAAGAGATGTTTCCGGTATCAAGTTTGTAAAAACCGGTGATAAGGTGAAAGAGGGTTGTCTTGCCGCTTCCATTGGGACCTATCAGGCCGGAAATAGTCGTATCTCCAAGTCTGAAGGAGACATTATCGACAGCAGTGAGGGCGCCAAAATTTTTTGTGACATTTTCTATTTCAAGCATTGGTTGTGCGCTGCCCTCTTGACTCTGAAATGAGACCCTGGGGCCGTTTAAGCATCATTATGACCAGAATAAAGCCGTAGATCATGCCCTGGAGGGGGGCGACGAATCGTGTATATTCTGAAGGAATGGGAATAAATCGTATAAATTCGGCGAAAAAAATGATGGAAAAGGCACCAATAACAGGTCCCCAGTGGGTTCCTTTCCCGCCGAGAACGATACAGAGAAGGACCAGAATTGTCTCCTGCAGAGTGAAATCAGAGGGGCTGATATATGTTATGTAATGTGCCCACAGTACGCCGGCCAGACCGGCAAAAGCAGACCCCGTGACTATTGCTTTGGTTTTGATAAGAAATGTATTTTTGCCAAGGGCCTGGGCGACAAACTCGTCTTCTCTGATAACCTTTAAACTTCTGCCGAATGGGGAGTTTGTAATTATGCGAAGTAAAATAAAGGTGACAGCTGCGGCAAAAAATACTACGGCGAGGAGAAGGGGAAGTGAGGTTACTCCCGTACCGATCCAGTCGGGTCTGGGGATATTCGGCAGCCCCATGGGACCTCTTGTGATATCGCGTTCATTAAGAAAGAGAAGATGGACCATTTCAGCAAAGACCAGGGTGGCGATGCCGAAATAGTCTCCGGAGAGGCGCAATGTGGGTAGAGCCAGAAAGGCCCCGGCAATACCTGCGAGACCTATTGCAATAAGGGCAGCCACCGGTATCGGTACACCGCTCAGGCTTAAAAGGGCTGAAGCATATGCGCCTATTCCGAAAAAAGCAATATGACCAAAATTATATAACCCGGTAAAACCAAGTTCCAGGTTTAAAGACTGTGCGAATATTGAATAGATAAGGGCAATGATAAGAATATGGTAAAGATAATCCATAATCAGCGTACTCCCCCTGCTATTCCGAAAAAGCCTCTGGGTTTGATGAGGAGGAGAATGAAAATCAGTCCATAGGAGATAAAATCTTTATAATCCGGTGAAATAAAGGCAACACTCAGATTTTCTGTAATACCGATGAAGAGCCCTCCCACCAGTGCACCCCATATGTTGCCGGCCCCTCCCAGTAGGACCGCCGCGAAAGCTTTGATCAGGCTGTTCATACCCATCATTGGATCAAGGCTGGTATCAAGGGCAAGGAGAATGCCGCCTGATCCTGCAAAAACTGATGCAAGTATCCATATGGTCCAGGTTACTTTCCTCATGTTGATCCCCATGATGGAGGAAAGTTCAATATTGTCTGAAACAGCCCGCAATGATTTGCCAAGCAGGGTTCGTGTCAACAGGAAATATAAAATAGAGAAGAAGAGCAGGGCCGAGAGCACCATAAGAATCTGGATCCTGGTGATATAAATATCACCAAAAATTATTCCTGTGGAGAGTGGGAGATTAAAACTCTGCAGATCCGATCCCCAGAAGAGTCGTATACCATTGCGCAGCAGATAGGAGAGACCTATGGAGGCAATGAGGATGGAAATCGGATTGCTCTGTCGCAGGGGACGGAAGACAAAGCAGTCCTGTGCCAACCCTATTCCCACAGTGAGCAGCAGGGCCGGAATTACAGCAAGGTAAAGGGGGAGTGCGATCGGCGGAGAGGAGAACATCAGGGCGAGGTAACCACCCCAGGTGATAAGCTCACCGTGGGAGAAGTTGATAAATTTGAATACCCCATAGACCATGGCAAGCCCTACGGCAAACAAGGCGTAAATTGATCCGGCAACAATACCGTTTACAATAAGTTGGGTGTAGTAGCCTGTCATAGTAGTACCTTACTGTCGGAAGTCTGTCATAATAAACAAGTAAGCGTAGACTCTGAGGAAATTTGATCAGTAATTGTCTTGGAAAACAGTTATACCCCCTCAGCTAAATGAAAATCCTGAGGGGGTATTGATGAATAAGGCCCAGTTAATCAGTGCCTTACTGGCAAGCTTCTTTCTCCGTTTCTCGGAGTTTGCGCTTACCTGCTTTTCCTGACAGCCTACAGCCTAATTAACCTGGTTGCGGGCAACGCCCGCCGTAACTGTTTTACTTGTAATCTGAGATCTTGCCGTCCTTGATTGTCCACTGGCCGTAAGATGCGTTCACATCACCGTTTTCGTCAAAGGATTTATCTCCGGTTGTGCCGATATACCCTTTGCTTACCTTTAACAATGCCTCTCTGATATCATCACTGCTGTTTGAGGAGGCTGATTCAAGAGCCAGTGCAGTCAGTTTAACCATGTCGTAATTGTATTCACCAAACACGGGGGTTTTCTTGCCGGGATATTTTTTCTCCCATGCCGCTTTAAAAGATTTGTACTGCGGGGTTTCCTGGGAAAATGTGGGATAGGTGCCGATGACACCTTCACTTGCCTTGCCGGCAAGATCGATGAGTTTCGCCGACTTGGAGGCGGATCCCATGAGCCACTGGACCTTAAGACCCATTTCATAGGCCTGCTTCAAAATCGTGGCCCCCTCTTTGATGTAGGTGAGGTTGACAATAGCTTTCGGGTGTTGACTCTTCATTCTGAGAATCTCGCTGCGGTAATCAGTTTTTCCTTCTGCATGGGGAAGTTCATCAATTATTTTTCCCCCGGCAGCTGTAAATTCAGTTTTAAAAACTTCAGCCAGACCCACTCCCCAGTCATTATTAACATAAGTCAGTACAACTTCCTTATATCCCAGGGATTTGGTCAGTTCAGCGACGCCCACGCCCTGAAGAAGGTCGGAAGGAAATACTCTGAATACATAGGATCCACACTTACTGATAGAGGCTGCGGCACTTTCAGCGGCCAGCAGGACAATTTTGTTATCCTCGGCGATGGGGCAGACAGCGAGGAAATTTGAACTTGATGCCGGGCCGAAAATAAGGGGGAGTTTGTCGATGGTTATAAGCTTTCTGATGGCAGAGACAGACCCCTTTGATGTGGAATTATTGTCTTCAAATACAATCTTGAAACTATTGCCCTTGATACCTCCTGCAGCATTGATTTCGTCTGCAGCCAGCAGCATGGCCTGCTGAAATCCTTCGCCGTAAACGGCAAGCTTGCCGGTAAGGGGAGTGACCGAACCAACAGAAATATCTCCGGCAGTGACCCTGCCCGCAGAAATGAGAAACAGTATGGCAATAGTGCTGAAGACAAATTTTTTCATTTTATTCTCCTTTTTTATTATTGACGGGTTTGTGGAAAGCTTTCTGTCTTACTGATTCAGGCTGAGATCATCTCTTCCTCTACCATCCTGTCAATGAAATCGAGGACAAATTGGCGTTGACTGCTGCTGGCATGAGCGATGCAGCTGCAGTGCAGGTTTGTCTGACTGCGCACGAGGAGCTCAAATTTGACCGATTGGCCGGCAATTTCCACTGCCAGATAAAACGGCCCATGCTCTTCGTGGCCCTGCTGGGCTTCTGATAGAAGGTCGGGGGGCAGCTGAAGCCAGTAGAGGCCGATCATCGCCCCCTGCCTGATGGCTCGTTTGAGGTAGGAGTCTATATTGTCCAGTTCCATGGGGGAAAGTTCATCAATGACAATTTGTCTCATATTTTCTTTATGTCTCCCGTCTTGCTGCCTTTTCCGATTAGTCAGGTCAGATATATAAGATAAAGATTAGTACCTTACTCCAGAACTTTTTTAATAAAAAACAGGTAAGCACCCTTAAAGACCAGGGCATAAACTCCGACTTCGAGAAATTGAGGAGTGTATTTTGAAATTCTGCGCCTATGTTTTGCACCATGGTACTTATACCCCCTTGTGGGGTGTTTGATTATATATCGAGCCAGGTCATATCACTGTTCAGGTTTTCATAGCCATCTCTGCGGACAACAACCATATTCTCAAGCCTGATTCCGCCCCAGCCGGGAATATAGATACCGGGTTCCACGGTGACAATCATCCCCGCCTTCAATTTCTTACCGGAGAGAGGGGAGAGACGGGGTTCCTCGTGCACAGCCAGACCGACACCATGGCCAAGGCCATGACCAAAGTTCGAACCGTAGCCTGCAGCCTCAATGATCCCTCTGGCCTTCCTGTCTACCTCTCTGCCGGTCACTCCGGCGCGGATACCTTCCATGCCGGAAAGCTGCGCCTTGCGCACCAGTCTGTGCAGCTTGATATATTTTTTCCCTGCTTTTCCGGGGACAAAATTTCTGGTCATATCTGAGCAGTAACCCCGGAGGATAAGGCCCATGTCGATGGTCAGACCTCTGTTGGGTTTTATATGATCGGTCCCAGGTACGGCATGGGGCAGGGAACCGTTTTTCCCGGTAGCAACAATTGAATCAAAACTTGCTGATTCAGCACCTTTTCTCCGCATCAGTGACTCTATGGCCAGGGCCACCTCAATTTCGCTCTGTTTTTTTGAGATGGCGGGGAATATCTCCTGGAAAACATCTTCATTTAACCGGACCGATGCGCGAATACACTCAATTTCCTCTTCATCCTTGATGATACGCATCTTTTCAATTAGTTCCACTGTCGGTACAAGCATGACGCCTTTTTTGGCAAGGCGGTCTTGCATTTTTATCGCAGTGGAGTGAAGGGTGTAATGGCTCTCAAAGCCGAGGCTGCTCACTTTGAGCTCCGGAAGCAATCCGGTGAGCAGCTTTAACAGCCCTTTTCTGTAAATCAAAACTGTTGCCCAGGGAACATCTTTTTCCGCCTGCAGCCGGTACCTGAAATCTGTCAGAAGGTAGACGGGGCCGGATGAGAGAATAATGAGTACTCCCGACGTTTCACCTATGCCGTGATCTCCCCCCTGATAGCCGCTCAGGTACCGTCTGTTTTCCGGCTGGCTTACCAGCAGGGCATCGATTTTTTTTCGCCTTAGTTTTGCCTGCAGTTTTCCTATTCTTCCGGGATAATTCATTTTTTTATTTGTAAAAGTGGGTTTCGATGTCTGAAGCCAGGAGTTTCACCACCTGCCTTCAAGGGCAGAGGCGGCTGAGAATCATCGTCTTTCTCTCGGTGAGGGCGTCATTATACTGGCTGTTGAGGCTGGTCAGTATTTTTGACAACTCTTCCCTGTATTGCGGATGCATGGCTGGATTTACACTGCCCTGTTCCGTTTTTTCATTTGCCATCTGCTGCTGTTCAAGCTGGGTTCGAAGTGCATCTTCGAGCTGCTGGACAGTCTGTTCCTTGTGTTTGCCGTACTGTTCGAGGAGCTGCTGGAATTCACCGCAGATGCTTGATATCTCGCCGGCATTCTGAGCCAGAGATAAGATACCTTTGATGGCGGTGGCGGAGGACTGCTGCAGTTCTTCGTCTCTGGGCAGGACGATATTGCGGAGAAGGGTCTGGGCAATGCCCTTTCTCACCTCCATCTGTTCTTTGTCAGGCTGTCTGAGGAGTTCTCCGTGCAGATCCGCTATATTGCCATTGAGAAAATCCGCGCCGATACGCATTCCTTTCTTTATCAGGCTGTCATCAACGGCTATTGTAGGAGCCTCTTTCGCCATCTTTGCAGCACGCTCAAGAACCATCTCCATGGTACTTTTTATTTCTGCCATAATTCGTAATCCGTGGTTGAAAATGAATTGAACAGGGTTAATTTCTGGGTGAGAATGTACAACAGACATTGAAACTTGGCAAAGAAAAACAGTTGAAAACTTTAGGTACCCTTTAAGCCTGCTCCATTCGTGCAGCAAAGAAACCGTCGGTCGTGGATGCCGGGTGAGGGGAAAAAAAGTTATCCCTTATAAATTTATGTGCTGTTTCAGGCAGATGTTCTGCGCAGTTGGTCAGTGTAAATTCCGGATGTCCTGCGAGAAAAGTAGAGATAACATCCTGATTTTCTTCATGTTCAAGGGAGCATGTACTATAGACAAGCACTCCTCCGGGTTTGAGGAGAGATTGTGCCAGTTCAAGCAGTTCCAGCTGTATTTCCTGGTATTGGAGAAGGTCCCGTTCTGTTCTGTTCCACCTTATATCCGGGTGGCGACCGGTGACTCCTGTACCGGAACAGGGCGCATCAATCAGGATGCCGTCAAACTGAACAGCGCATTCCGCACTGAATTCCCGGAGATTTCCCTGGTAAATGGAGAGGGTCCTCTGCTGAAAGAGGCGGTGCTGATTTTCCAGGAGCTTCTTCAGGCGGTGTTGCTCCGGTTCCACTGCATATATTTTCAGCTTACAGAGCTCCCCCAGCTGCATGATATGGCTGGTTTTACCGCCAAGTCCTGCACAGCCGTCAAGATATCTCCCTCCGACTTTGAATGGGCCAAGCAGTAAGGTCGCCAACTGTGCTGCCTGATTCTGCACCTGAAAAAATCCCTGTTCATAGCCGGGTATTGACTGGATGGAACCATGAAAATCAGGGAGGATTATGGCATCCGGGGCGAACTCGCCGGGTTGGTTGCTGATCTTGTGCCGGTCGAGGTGGTGGCAAAGATCTTTTCTGGAGATCCGGGTGCTGTTTGTGCGAAGCATAAGAAGAGGTTCAGCGCTGTTTTTTCTGCATATCCTGGCAGTTTCCTCTTCTCCGAAAGCCTTCACCCATCTGTTGACCAGCCAGGCAGGATGGTTAAATATGGGCTGGCAATCGAGCTCTGTTGAGGAAAATTCTGCCGGAATCTCCCGCTCTTTACGGCGGACGGTTTCACGTAAAACACCATTGACAAAGCCGTGCAGTCTTTTTGGTACACCTCTTAACTTGCAGCTGTTTACTGCCTCATTAACAGCTGCCGAGTGGGGAATGGTGTCCAGGAAGAAGATTTGATAGAGAGCAACCGCAAGTGCCTGGTGTACGAAGGGGTGGAGTTTGCGGAGTGGTGTCCTGCTTCTTTTTTGCAGGATAGTGTCCAGGAACTGACGCTGGCGAAGGACACCGTAAATCAGGTTCATTGCCAGGTTGCGTTCCCCGGGAGGGAGATTGTATTTTTTTATATTTTTGTCAAAAAGAAGTTTAACTGAGGATCTGCGCTGAAAGAGATTGCAGAGTGTCTCTGTGGCAACGAACCGCGCGGTGTGGGCTGTTTTTTTTTGCACGATGGACACAACACATTTAAATGATCAGTCAATAGTCAGGATGGCGATGAAGAACTGGTACAGTGTAGCAGGAAATCAGTACATTGGAAATTATTTTCTCTCTTTTGTTACCCTGTACCCTTTTATATAAAAGTCATGTACTATGCAGGAGGAGAAGAAGAGAGGGGGGGGGATTCAGATTTGTTATGGGATTATCATAAAAAGATGAGAATTAAAAGAGCAGCCTGGATATGCCTGTTGGCAGTCATTGTTTTCTCGACAGGATCCGCTCAAGCCATAACCAGGGGAATGGTTATAAAACGTGGTTTCCTGAAGTGCGGAGTTTCCACCGGTACTCCCGGTTTTTCTACGGTTGACGAGAAGGGACACTGGTCCGGTCTGGATGTGGATATCTGTCGGGCTGTCGCTGCTGCAATTCTTGAGGACGTTGAGAAGGTAAAGTATCTGCCTCTTGCGGAAAAGGAAAGTTTTTCCGCCCTGCTTTCCGGGGAGGTAGATATCCTTTCGAGAAATGAAACCTGGACATTCAGCCGGGATGCGGCACTGGCTGTCAATTTTGGAGGGATAAGCTACTACGATGGCCAGGGTTTACTTGTTGCCTCGGTGCTTGGAGCAGCACACCTTTCCGATTTGCAAAAAGTGAGAGTCTGCAGTCAGACCGGATCTGTGATGGAAAAAAACCTTGAAGATTATTTTTTGAGGAGCAAGGTCGAATACAAAGATGTGATTTTTGAAACTTCAGATCTTGCTGTGAAAGGGTTTGTTGAGAATAAATGTGATGTTATCACTATGCAGCAGTCAATGCTGTACGGTGTTAAACTTGGATTACCTGATCCGAAAACTGCGATGGTGCTCCCCGAAGTTATCTCTAAAGAGCCCCTGGGGCCGGTTGTCAGGCATGGGGACGACACCTGGCTTGATATCGTCAAATGGAGCCTTTATGCCATGATTACTGCGGAAGAACTGGGGATAAACTCAACAAATGTCAGTGAGATGATTATCAGTAATAACCTTGCCGTAAAAAGATTGCTGGGACAGGAGGGGAGCCTCGGCAGGGGCCTGGGTCTGAAAGATGACTGGGCCTACCAGATTATCAAGCAGGTGGGAAATTACGGAGAGGTTTTTGAACGTAATTTTGGCGCGGAATCATCGTTGAATGTCGACAGAGGACTCAATAACCTCTGGAACAATGGCGGGTTGCAGTATTCTCCGCCCCTGCGCTGAATGGTCAGCCCATATTACTGGTGGATTCAGAGCAAGGGCAGTTTTTGCTGCAGGCTGCCCCTGCTGTTTAAAAACCTATTTTGCAGCCTGTTCAATGGCTACAGCTACAGCAACTGTGGCACCAACCATGGGGTTGTTGCCCATACCGATCAGGCCCATCATCTCCACATGGGCAGGAACCGAAGACGATCCTGCAAACTGAGCATCGGAGTGCATGCGGCCCATTGTATCCGTCATACCATAGGATGCGGGGCCGGCGCCCATATTATCCGGATGCAGAGTTCGTCCCGTGCCGCCACCGGAAGCAACGGAAAAATAGTGTTTCCCCTGCTGCACACATTCCTTCTTGTAGGTGCCTGCAACGGGATGCTGAAAACGGGTGGGGTTGGTTGAGTTGCCTGTGATTGAGACATCAACTCCTTCCAGGTGATTAATGGCCACACCTTCACGGACATCATCTGCACCAAAGCACCTCACCTTGCCGCGCTCTCCATCTGAATAGACTGTCTCACTGACGACGGTAAGTTCACCGCTGGTGTAGTTAAAGCCGGTTTGGACATAGGTAAAACCATTAATTCTGGAGATAATTTTTGCCGCATCCTTTCCGAGTCCGTTGAGAATGACTTTCAGGGGGCCCTGTCGTACCCTGTTGGCTGACTGGGCAATACCGATTGCGCCTTCGGCAGCGGCAAAGGATTCATGACCGGCGATGAAGGCAAAGCATCGGGTTTCTTCTCTTAAAAGCATGGCTGCAAGGTTGCCGTGCCCAATGCCAACCTTACGATCGTCGGCCACAGAACCGGGAATGCAGAAGGATTGCAGTCCTTCACCAAGAGTGGCTGCAACATCGGAAGCCTTTGTCAGTCCTTTTTCGATGGCAATGGCAGCTCCCAGGGTGTACGCCCAGAGTGCGTTGTCAAAGCATATCGGTTGTATGGATTTAACAATGGACGCCACATCAACGCCATAATCGGTGCACACTTCTTTTGCATTTTCCAGGGAGGATAAATTGTATTTTTTGAGGACAGGAGTAATCTGATTAATCCGCCTGTCATAACTTTCAAACAGTGCCATATTCTTTCTCCTTATTCCTCTCGGGGATCAATAGTTTTTACTGCTTCCGCAAATCTTCCATAGGTTCCGGAGGCATCCTTAAGAGCCTGACCGGCGTCCACACCTTTTTTAATGCTGGCCATCATTTTGCCAAGACTGACAAATTTATAGCCTATAATTTCGTCGTTTTTATCAAGACCGATTTCAGTTACGTACCCCTCAGCCATTTCGAGATAACGGGGGCCTTTCCTGCTGGTGCCATACATGGTGGCGCTCACTGATCTGAGTCCCTTGCCCAGATCTTCAAGCCCTGCTCCTATGGGTAAACCTCCCTCGGAAAAAGCGGACTGACTTCTGCCATAGACAATCTGCAGGAACAGTTCACGCATGGCTACATTAATGGCATCACAGACCAGATCAGTATTTAAAGCCTCGAGGATTGTTTTCCCAGGCATGATCTCCGATGCCATTGCCGCTGAATGAGTCATTCCGGTGCAGCCGATGGTCTCTATCAGTGCTTCTTCAATCAAGCCGTTTTTTATATTCAGCGTTAATTTGCATGCGCCCTGTTGCGGAGCACACCAGCCGACGCCATGGGTCAATCCGTTGATATCACCAACATCTTTTACCTGTGTCCATGTGCCTTCCTGAGGGATTGGCGCGGGTCCGTGGTTCGTCCCCTGCGCAACATGGCACATTTCCATAATTTCAGAAGAGTATTGCATGAGTATGCTCCCTTGGAGAATGTGGTAATTGAATATGAGGGGGAGGCGTTTTTTCTCCGCCTCCTGCTGATTTCAAGTATAGTCTGAATCAATGAGACTTCAATAGAATTTAGTGCCTTACTCTGTAAAAGCTGTAATAAGAAACAAGGAAATAAGGGAAGTATTTATTTGTAAAAACAGATAATACCTCCAAGGTACTTACTTGCAGCTTGTCTGCGTTAGTG
>JAFDME010000304.1 GCA_019306075.1 Deltaproteobacteria bacterium
GGTGGAAAAGCTCCGAAATTACATCAACTCTAAAGGGTCTGTTTTTATGAATAACGTTTCTGTAGTGCGTCTCTATTTTGCAGAAACCAGAGGTGCAAGCTTTAATATTAAAGCGGGTCTGGATAAAGAAATTCGGGAAGACTATGAACAACTTATGCAGCAACTCGCCAAAGTATTCGAGGCAGGGATACAACAAAAACGATTCCAACAGATTGCTGAACCGTATCATCTTGCGGTTGCCCTGGAAAGTCTCACAAACACCTTTCTGCTTCTCTGGCTGGAATCACCGGAGCAACATTCCTATCCTGAAGACCCTGATGTGATTTTGGATATTCTTTGTAAAAGCCTGATGGTAAAGCCTTAATGATATTTTCAATTCAAAAACTCATTCGTATATTTAAAATTATTTGGAGGTTATTTTGAAACAACATCGTAAAATTATAGAGAAATTTATAAAATGGAGCATGCTGCCGGCGATTCTGCCTGTTGTTCTTTTGCTGAGTGGTTGCGACCGTGCACCGCAGGGGGGGCCTCCTCCACATCGCACCCCTGAAGTAGGATTTATCACTATAGCTCCGACCTCAATTACTTTAACCATGGAGTTGCCCGGCCATGTCTCGCCCAACATGATAGCCGAAGTGCGACCACAGGTTGGGGGTATTCTTCAGAAAAGATTGTTCACTGAGGGTGCTAATGTAAAAGCAGGACAAGTTTTGTATCAAATTGATCCCACTGTATACAAGGCTGGTTACGCCAGTGCCAAGGCGACTCTCTCAAGTGCGAAAGCTTCCCTTGCCAATGCCAAGGCTGCTCTTTTACAATCCGAGGCCAATGCTGTTCCACTTCGCTTGCGAGCGGTTAGATTCAAAGAGCTGACAACTGACAAGGCAGTCAGTACACAGGCTTATGATGATGCTTCTGCTGCAGTACAGCAGATTGAAGCGAGTATTGAAGGTGCCAGAGCTGGTGTCAAAATTGCTGAAGCCAAAATAGAGGGTGCCGGGGCGGCCCTTGAGATGGCAAAAATCAACCTTGCTTACACGCAACTGAGAGCACCTATATCCGGTCGTATCGGCAAGTCAATGGTGACAACCGGTGCCCTCATGACAGCTAGTCAACCGACTGCTTTGGCCACAATTCAACAACTTGACCCCATTTATGTCGATGTGCACCAGTCAACTGCGGAGCTGTTACGTTTAAAACGGGAACTGGCCGGTGGTCAACTGAAAAATAATGGCGACAGTCGAAATATTGTCAAACTCATCCTGGAAGACAACACAATTTATCCTGCCGACGGAGTCTTAAAATTCAGTGATGTTACGGTTGATCCGACAACAGGATCCGTCACCTTGCGCGCGGTTTTTCCTAATCATGAAAACATTCTTTTGCCGGGTATGTTTGTCCGCGCTGTGATCAAGGAAGGTGTCAATGAAAAAGCTATACTTGTTCCACAACAGGGTGTTTCCCGCGATCCCAAGGGTAATCCCTTTGCGCTGGTAGTAGACGCCGAAAATAAAGCAGGTTTTCGTCCCCTCGTTCTTGACCGGGCTGTGGGTGATAAATGGCTTGTTTCATCAGGCCTTGTTCCGGGCGATAAGGTAATCGTTGAAGGGTTGCTGATGTTACGACCGGGCACAGTAGTGAAAGCTACTCCCTTTGATCCGGCAAAATCCCGACAGGTTCCTTCGGGCAGACCGGGGCCACCATCCGGAAAACCCAGTGAAGGAGGGGCGTAAATGTTATCAAAATTCTTTCTAAAGCGCCCGGTTTTTGCCTGGGTTATCGCCATCATTATGATGACGGCAGGGGGGCTTGCGATCTACAATATGCCTATCGCTCAATATCCACCGATTGCCCCCCCGGCTATCGCCATTGATTCCTTTTTCCCTGGCGCTTCGGGCGAAACCGTTGAAAATACGGTGACTCAGATTATCGAACAAAAGATGACCGGGCTGGATGATATGCTCTATATTTCGGGCACCAGTTCATCCTCGGGTGCCTCTCGGGTTGAATTAACATTTGCTCCGGGAACAGATCCGAATGTGGCCTGGTCCAAAGTGCAGAACAAGCTTCAACTGGCCATGGCCAGCTTACCTGATGTTGTGCAGCGCTCCGGTGTCAAGGTCAGTAAGTCCACCAGAAATTATCTGATGATTATTGGACTCATATCCGAAGACGGCAGTATGGACGGCAATGATCTAAGAGATTACGCCCAGTCCAACCTGGAAAAAATTCTCTCACGTGTTCCTGGTGTTGGTGAGGTGGAGAATTTCGGATCTCAATATGCTATGCGTATATGGGTCAATCCCGACAAACTCACAAGTTACAGTCTGACCATGGAAGATGTCGTATTGGCACTTAGAGCATACAACGTTGAAGTCTCCGCCGGGCAATTAGGAGGTTCACCCGCCTTGAAGGGCCAGCGATTGAATGCCGCCATCATCGTTCAGCATATGCTCCAGACTCCTGATGAATTTGCAGCTATTCCTATTCGCAGCAATCCCGACGGTTCTGTAGTTCGTATCAAAGATATTGGTCGCACGGAACTGGGCACGGAGCGTTCTGATATTCTGGCAAATTATAATGGGAAGTCATCCGCTGCCATGGCCATTAGACAGGCTGCCGGCGCCAATGCGCTGGATACGGCAGATGCTGTTAAGCAAAAAATTAAGGAGATGAGTCGGTACTTTCCCCCCGGCATGAAGGTGATTTATCCTTATGATACCACTCCTTTTACAAAAGTGGCAATCGAGGAAGTGGTGAAGACCCTGATTGAGGCTGTCCTGCTTGTCTTTGTGGTTATGTATCTTTTTATGGGGACCTTCCGAGCCACCTTGATTCCCACAATTGCCGTCCCCGTGGTATTGTTGGGAACCTTTGGTATTCTTGGATTATTTGGCTATTCCATCAATATGCTGACCATGTTCGCCATGGTTTTATCCATTGGGCTGCTGGTGGATGATGCCATCGTTGTGGTAGAAAATGTCGAACGAATCATGAGCGAAGAGGGACTTTCTCCTAAAGAGGCCACTGCTAAATCGATGGATGAAATTACCAGTGCCCTGATTGGTATAGGGTTGGTATTATCTGCAGTTTTCGGTCCCATGGCCTTTTTCCCTGGTTCTACAGGGGTTATCTACCGTCAATTTTCCGTGACCGTTATTTCATCCATGCTTCTTTCAGTAGTTGTTGCTCTGGTTCTGACCCCGGT
>JAFDME010000060.1 GCA_019306075.1 Deltaproteobacteria bacterium
TTGCGCCGATGGTACTGCATGGGCGACTGTGTGGGAGAGTAGGTCACCGCCGCTTTTTTTATATAAAAACCCCCTCCGGGATATTTTCCCGGAGGGGGTTTTGTCGTTTGTACCATCCAAACAATCTGTGACGATCTTGAGCTGCCAGCCAGGACAGGCTGCAACTAATTCCCATGTTTTTCCTGACTACAATTTCCCCTGCACGCTTGAAATCTTATCTGCCATAGTCTGAGAACGATCAGACCGGGTTCCCATCTTAATGGTGGTGGTAATCCTTGGTGCTCCCATTTTGTGAACTTTCAGGTGACATTCTTTAACCGCTGCCATTACCTGATCCCACTCGCCCTCTATATTTGTTCCATAAGCATGCAACTCTGTCTTCAAACCGGCACCTTTCAACACATCCTGACATGCGGCTATATACTCAGAGACTGAAACACCTACCCCCATGGGGACAACACATAAATCCATAATTACATTCATATAATCCTCCGTCACGGTTACAACAATTTATGTTCCCGTTTCATTTCTTTATAGACCATAGTTGATACCTGCCGGATCACATTGCCCCTTGAGGACATCCAGCGTCCATAATCAGCAGGTCTTGATTTTCTTTCAATAATGCCAACGAGGACATAAGGATACCTTTTTCCATTCCTGGTCTTGGGAACAAGAATGCCCATATCGCCACATAGATGCGCGGTAGTTCCTGTTTTATTGTATACAAGAGTTCCCTGAGGAATTGATGTTCCATGATACAGCCTGTCACGCCCAGGCAAGGCCATCAAACGTCGAAGTTCCTTTCCATAAGGAAGCTCTTTATTCCATAATGACCTTAAGAACCGAACATAGTCAGAAGGTATCACCCTGTTTTTGTAGGTCCTGCCGTTTGCCGGTATATACTCAGTAATCTGAGTTTTCTTGAAAATATGCCTGTAATATTTTTTAAGGATTTTCTCACATGCCCGAGGACCACCAACCTGCCGCATCACCCAGTTGGTGGCACTGTTATTGCTCCTCTGGATCATTGCCTCCAGTTTTCTTCTGCTTCGAGGCCCATATTTAAATCTTCCTTTCTTTACCTCATGGAAAAATGCCAGTGCAACAAATGGCTTTATCATGCTTGCCGCCTGAAACACCTGGTTTGCGTTGATATCAACAAGAGATTCATCACTTTCCAGATCAAAAACCATCCATCCGGTTGACTCATCCTTAGAAATTTTGCCCTTTCTGCGGAGGCCACCAATATACGCCTCTATCCTCTGTTCAAACCGAGTCTTCGAAGATGTGAATTTGGTATAAGTTTTCTTTTTTGGCGCCGGGCGAGGTACTTTTTTTACAACATTTCTTGCAGCAACCTTTGGAGGCGGACTGGCTGTTTTCCTGTGACTGAACGCTGTCTTTCCCACAATAGTGCTGGGGTCTCCCTTATCATTAATCAGGCTGGACTCACCATAGACTATTGTATTATTATTTTCCCTGCTGACAGATGTTTTTATTCTTTTCTTTCTCAGAAGTTTTCCATGAATTCTTGCAATTCTGGCAGTGGATGCCTTGCCGCCTGTCCTTCGATAGATCAAGGTGTAGTTGCCATAATCTGTTTTTTCTATAAACAGATTTTTCCTGACCTCTTTACCAAGAAAAGAGTATATTTTCTTGTATCTTTTTATCAAGGCATCAAGATTAGGTCCAAGTCCATAGCTAACATTATACAGACTATGAAAGCCCTGCTCTTTGGTTGCCCATGCCTCGTCAAATCCAGCCTGCCGCAGTAATTCTCCATGCTCCACGAGCGTTTTGGTAACAGTGCCTGCAGAGTCATTGCAATCATAAATAATGGCATATTGCTTATTTTTTCCTACAATCCTCAATTTCTTCCTTATTTCAGGATCTAAAACAGTTTCAAGTTCTTCCTTATAATCAAGTACCCTTCCAAGATCACTTGAAAGAATATAGATTATATCAAAGGTATCTTGTTGACTGGAAAAAACATCTACAGGAAGAATGAACTGTGAAAAAACAAGGAGTTGAGAGTAGAGTAGAATGAAAACAAATTTACTGAACGGTACCACTTTATATTTCATAAGTAAGTTTAAAGATAGTTTGATCCATTGATTACTCCAGGATTTACTGCCTGTTTAAGGTCCCCTGCCCGCTAACCTGATGAGTACGGTAATGAGATAAGGCACAAAGTCTGAGCCTGAACACACTGGCAAAACGGGTTGCCACACATGCTATACCCTATATTGATCACTGTTTAAATGAAAAAAATGTAAAATATCAATGGTAAAGAAGGCAAAATACACTTCCTTGTATTCAACCTCCCGGCCAATGAACATCCTATTCAAGCAAAGTACCCGCCCCGCGATCCCTGGAGCATTCATATACCAGTTGAGCAGCAACAAGATCAAAAAGTGCCATCCCGACAGTTTTAAAAAATGTTGTTCCCGTCTCCCCGCTGTCAGCTTCTCCGCCTGAACGAATCAGTTGGCCAAGTGAAAAAATTTCTTTTCCAGAAATAATTCCTTTTTTAAGGGGAATAAGAATTTCACCGGATTCCTCCCTTGCATAGTCAATATCAACCCAGACCCTGTTTATCTGTTTAAAAATGGCATCCGGATATTCACGGACAGAGGGCTCAAAAGAACCAACAGCTATAAAGTGTTTCCCTTTATAGAGATCGGCTTTATCCGGAAGCACAGGCTCCCGTGAGGTGGTTGCGGTTATAATAATATCTGAAACCGTGATCAGCTCTTCTGCGGAAACCACTCTGCTGATTTCAACATTGAGCTTATCTGCTTTTAATTTTTCAGTGAGTAATGAAACGTTGGCAGAATTTCTATCGAAAAGAGTGATCTTTCTGATCCCCCTTGCAGCGCAGGCATATTTAAGCTGGTGGTATCCCTGTACACCACACCCTGCAAGCCCTACAGAACTGGCGTCTGTGCGAGCCAGATGGCGTATGCTTGTTCCACCCACGGCACCGGTTCTCAAGGCAGTAATCGTTCCCCCATCCATAATCGCGAGAACTGTTCCTGTCCTGCTGTCCATAAGGGTCACTGTTGCCTGAATCACAGGCTTTGCAATCTTTCGATTTCCCGGATAGAGGGTCAGTATCTTGCTGACCATGTAATCTCCGGAAATACACGGCATAAGCAGAAGTATATTACCATCCCCACAGGAAACGTTCATACGCTCCGGCATGGTATATTTTTTTTCTTCATAAATTACCATGGCCCGCTCAACGGCATCCATCATCTGGTCACAGGTAACTGCCGAACTGACTGCCGCATTATTCAGATAAAGCATATTATTTCTCACTTTTATTCTGCATTGACTGTAACTGTTCTTCTATCTTTCTGGCAGAAGGTGTAATTGAAAGGCCGCCTCGTGCTGTGCATCTCAGCTCCGGGACAATACTCTTACCTACAGTGTCCATAGTCTTAATAACTTCGTCAAGGGGAATAACGGGATCATACCCTGCAAGGGCCATATTAGCGCAGGTAAGGGCATTTGCCGCCGCCATTGCATTTTTTGTCAGACAGGGAACTTCAACCCTGTTTGCCACCGGGTCACAAACCATACCAAGGATATTCTGCAGGGCCATTGATGCCGCAGCAAGTGACTGATCTACGGATCCGCCACCCATCTCCGCCAACGCTGCCGCAGCCATGCCGGAAGCTGCCCCGCATTCAGCCTGACAGCCGCAAACCTCCGCTGCAAAAGTTGAATCGGTGGCAATAAAAATTCCGATCATGCCGGCAGCGAGCATCCCCCGCACAGCATCATCTTTTGACAGGCCAAGGGAGTCAACTGCGCCCAGCACAGCTCCGGGAAGGCAGGCACAGGAACCTGCCGTGGGAGCCGCCACAATCAGCCCCATTGAGCTCTTCACTTCCATCAAAGAGGAAATATAGAGGGTCATCGTATTAAGTACATCTGAACCGAGTAATGACCCGGATGCCATCGCCTCTGCGAACTTCCCCGACTGATAACCCAGAATTCTCCCGTCCTCTTCAGTACCCTGCAGACCGCTCTTTACAGATTGAATTACTATATCAACAATCTCCTCCATTTGACCGACAATATCTTTTTTCTCAAGATTACCCCGATTACTTTCGTAGCAGACGGCCAGAGCAGACAAGGCAAGGCCCTTGTCTCTATTATAATCAACCATTTGGGCGCAGGATGCAAATGGGACAAAGAGTTCCTTTCGCGAACGCACTGGCAGCACAGGGGATATCTGTCGGACCATGAAAACATCAGCCATATCCCCTATTGCCCTGATAATGTCATCAGCAGGAACCGTTTCTGTTTTAATCTGAACACATGCACCAGTCGCTGTCTGCAGGGTGTTGATAAAATCTGGATTATTAAATAATGAAAAAAGACGATCAGAAATGCCAGATGATTCAGTAAAGACCAGGGTCTCAAAATAATCACCTATAATGGAAATATCAGTTCCATCAATGGAGATAATTTCAACCATACCTCCACCCGAGGAAATAGCCCGGACAACATGTTTTTCCACCAATGACGTCAATGTTATCTGATAGGTATTTGGATGATCCATATCATACGACCCTATCAGATAAGCTATTTTTATCCCACGCTCCCTAAGAGTTTTTTCCGAATCAACCATCCTGGGATCAGCAGTATCCCAGCCAAGCAGTCCTCCGGCAAGACCCATATCTGATCCCTGTGATACGTGGGTAGTTGCCAGCGATCCATCCCTGTCAAATTCCACCAGAACATCTGAAAATCCCCCCTCGCCCATCAATTCTCTGACCAGACGGCCAATACGCAGGGCTCCGGCACAGTGAGAACTCGAGGGACCACGCATCACAGGCCCGATTACATCATTAAAAATACTTGGACAGATCATCTTCATCCTCCACAACATCAACGAAAAATAAAGCCCGCTGCCAACGGATCGTCGGGGTCGATATAGAGACGATTTTCGCCGGTAATGAATGCCGACCCTGTAACCCTGGGTACGACGGCATCATGGGGACCAAATGTCAGTTTCTTTACGGTTTCAACGGTCATCGTTGTACCCAGAATACTTTCAACAGTAATCGGTTCGTTAAGCGGCAGACCATCCCGGGCTGTATGAATTGCTGCCCTTGCGCTGACACCGGTTCCGGTAGGAGATCTGTCCACCTGCCCTTCGGCAAATATACAGACGTTCCGACTGTGGTTTTCTTCTTTTTCTGCCGGACCGATAAATATTGTTCCATACAGATAGCCCAGATCCGGTTCAAAAGGATGCTCAATTTTCTCGCTGGCCATGACACAGTTTTTTATCAGCCGGCCTGCCTTGATCAAACGATCATGATTCTCAGGGGTCAGATCAATACCAATCTGTTCAGCCTGACAGAACGCATAGTAGGCTCCCCCAAATGCGATATCACAGACGACACTACCTACTCCGGGCACTTCGATCTTAAGATCACGTTTATAGAGAAACGAAGGTACATTTAAAAATGAGACAGATTTTACTCTCCCATTTTCCATTTTTGCAGTCGCCTCCACCCTGCCGGCCGGCGCATCAATCTTTAAAACCGAATCACCCTCACTTTTTTTTATCCAGCCACAATCAAAGCAGGCGGTGGTAATTGCGATAATTCCATGACCGCACATGGTGCTGTATCCCTCGTTATGGAGAAAAATCACACCCAGGTCACCGTCAGGTGTTACCGGTTCAGTGAGGATCGCTCCATACATATCAGCGTGCCCACGCGGTTCCCACATGGTCGCGGTTCTCAAATAATCAAAATTCTCTTTGAAAAAATTCCTTTTTTCGAGAATAGACCGTCCTTTTATCTCCGGCAGGCCGTCAGTAAAAATCCGTAACGGTTCTCCTCCGGTATGAGCTTCCAGGGTAGTGATTACTTGCCAGTGATCAGGGGTTCTGTAACTGTTTCTTATCATTTTGAATCCTGCTTCAGTTAGTGCCTTACGCCATAAAAGTTGTCATAAAAAACAAGAAATTGAGAAGTGTATGTTAAAATTATGAGCCTATGATAATGCACCATGGTACTTATCCAAGCACTTTAAAAATTCCGATTTAGTCGGGTTAGGGAAATATGGCGAGTAAGTTTTCTTATTGAGAAAAGAGATTATCCGTACTCCACCTGCAGGAGACAGCATAAAGAAGAGTCGGCGGTGTGACATATCGCCGAGAAATTTTGGAACGTGGAAGTCTGAGATACCCCGGAAAGATTGTGCAGGAAATGTTAAAATTTCCCCAGCTACTCGCCAAGATAGGCTTTGACTATGCTTTCATCCTGCTGCAGCGTGCCAGCGTCGCCCTGGATGACTATCTTCCCTGTCTCAAGAACATATCCATAGTCTGCCAGTTTCAATGCGACCTTGGCGTTCTGCTCCACAAGCAGAATGGTCACACCCTCCTTATTCAGCTGCAAAACAATCTTCATAATCTGCTGAACAAGAAAAGGTGCCAGCCCCATTGACGGCTCATCGAGCAGTAGCAGCTGCGGATTGGTCATCATTGATCGACCGATAGCGAGCATCTGCTGCTCTCCTCCGGAAAGAAATGAAGAGTCACGGGATCTTCTCTCATAAAGAATGGGGAACGTTTCAAATACATGTTCCATCCTCCTCTTGCGCTCAGCGTCATCATCAAGAGTAAAAGAACCCAGCTCAAGATTTTCGGTGATGGTCATTCCTTTGAATATTTTCCTGCCCTCAGGAACATGTATAAGCCCGGTTTTAACAATATCGTGGGCGGATTTACCGGTAATATCCTCACCCCTGTAGACGATGGTTCCGGAAGTGGCTCTGACAAGGCCTGAAATCGCACGCAGGGTGGTACTCTTCCCTGCACCATTGGCTCCCAGAAGAGTGACGATCTGCCCGGCTTCTACGGTAAAGGAAATGCCCCTTAGAGCATGGATCTTTCCATAGTGGGTCTCAAGATTATTGATTTCGAGAATAGTATTACTCATCCGATTTCATCCTCTTCTTTACCGAGGTAGGCTTCAATCACTTTAGGATTATTTTGTATTTCTTCAGCATTGCCCTGGGCAATTTTCTCTCCATAGTCGATGACGGTAATCTTTTCAGATACCTTCATTACCAGCCCCATATCATGCTCTATCAAAAAAATAGTGATTGTGAGTTCGTCACGTATCTTGTTTATAAGTTCAATAAGCTGCTGTTTCTCGTCGTGGTTCAACCCTGCTGCAGGCTCATCAAGCAACAAAAGTTTTGGTTGTGTCGCCAGGGCCCTGGCCCATTCAACTCTTCGCTGATCTCCATACGCCAAATTTGATGCAATTCTATCCCTGGCGTCGAGCAAACCGACAAATTTGAGGCAGGTTTCACAAAATTCTTTTATTTCTGCCTCTTCCCGCTGTTGAGCTGCGGTTCTCAATACCGAACCGACGGGACCCGCTTTAGAACGGCAGTGCATGCCGGACATAACATTTTCCAGTACACTCATACTTTTGAAAAGTCTCAGATTCTGAAATGTCCTTGCCATACCCATCTGAGTTATTTTATGAGGCTTTTTTGCCACAATGGATTTGGTGTTGAAGGTAATATCCCCACCAGTGGGCTTGTAAAATCCGGTAAGGCAGTTAAAAACTGATGTTTTCCCGGCACCATTAGGGCCGATCAGACTGGCAATACTCCCCTCTTCAACGGTGAAGCTGAGCTCTTTAATAACATGAAGACCTGCAAAACTGAGCGCAAGGTTATTAACTTCTAATAATGCCATAAATTGAATCCATCAATAGAGTTACTGTATCGTGGCCACCTTGCAAAATCGATTTTTCGTCCAACTTCCACGTTATGCTCAAAATTTTATCCTCGGAATATCACATATATGCCTATGGTAAATTTCCGCGCATACCTCGATTTTGGACGAAAACGCTAATTTTGCAAGGTGCCTCGTGTCATGATTTCTTTGCCGGCCAGATACCTTCGGGCCTGTATAACATGATAATCAGCATTACAATCGCAAAAACAAGCATACGCATAGAGCCAAGACCGCGGAAAACCTCAGGGAAAAGTACAAGAGCAAAGGCTCCTATTATTACACCCGGAATCTTCCCCATACCGCCTAGTACCACTCCGAGAAGAATGAGCACAGACTGTTGAAACATAAATGTTTCAGGGGAAATTGCTGTCATCTTGACAGCAAAAAAACAACCTGCGACACCACCGAAAATTGCCCCGATAACATAAGCATAGAGTTTAACTGCAACCCTGTTGATACCCATTGCTTCTGCCGCATCTTCATCTTCCCGGACATATTGCCATGCCCTGCCCATGCGGGAGTGCTGCAACCTGTAACTGACAAAGCATGCGAGGATAGCAAGAAGAAGAAATACATAATAAAAATGAACAATCTGATTTAATTGAAAACCAAAAATAGATGGCCTTTCAATACCGATGAGCCCACTCGCTCCGCCTGTAATTTCAAGATTTCTGGCTACTATCCTGACAATTTCGCCGAAGCCGAGTGTAACAATAGCAAGATAATCACTGCGAAGTCGCAAGGTGGGTCCACCGATCAGAAGGCCGGCACAGGCGGAGCAGCAGACAGCAACAGGGATAGTAAGCCAGAAATTCACTCCAAAATGAGATGTGAGGATGCCTGTTGTATACGCTCCCACGGCAAAAAATGCAGCATAACCAAGGTCAAGAAGACCTGCATAGCCGACAACGATGTTCAGACCCAGGCAGAGCATGACATAAAACCATACATTGGTCATCACTTCCAGGACATAGTTGCTTGACGCCAGGGGAATAAGCATGGCGATAGCCGCAAGCACCAGAAGAATGAACATGCGATTCTTCTGTGGTCTCAGCCATTCGCCCAGGGTATCGGAAAAATTCGCCATTGCCTACATCCTCTCTATCTCTGTTTTACCTAAAATACCGGTTGGTTTAAAGACCAAAAGGAGGATAAGAATCCCAAAGGAAAACACATCCTTCCATTCTGTACCGATAAAAGGAATTTGGGTACCGAAAGCCTCCAGAAGGCCGAGCAGCAGTCCACCGAGCATTGCTCCGGGAATTGACCCGATGCCCCCGATAACTGCAGCAGTAAAAGCTTTAAGGCCTATTATAAAACCCATGAAAAAATGAATGCTACCATAATAAGTACCAGCCATGACGCCGGCTGCTGCTGCAAGGGATGAGCCGATGAAAAAAGTCAGCGCAATGATTTTGTTCACGTTGATTCCCATAAGCCTGCATGCATCCTGGTCGATTGCAATTGCCCGCATTGCCTTGCCATAGAGGGTTTTATGAACAAAAAGATAAAGAACTATCATTAACAAAAGAGAAGAACCAACAAGTACCATCTGGGTATTTGTAACAAATACATTGCCAAGCTGTACACCCTCATAATTGAGGTCGGTAGTAAATGCCAGATATTGTCCATCAGTAAATGCCATAACCCCATTATAGAGCACCATGGAGACAGCAAGGGCAGTGATAAGAATTGATAATCTGGGAGCTGAAAGCATAGGCACATAGGCTATTCGCTGTATAAGAACTCCCAGAAGACCGACAGCTATCATACTCAAAACCATACTGCATACAATCCCTGCCCAGCCATCGCCTATATAGTCACTGAGAAATGAAAGCGCTATAAAGCCAACAAATGCGCCAAGCATGTAGAGGTCGCCATGGGCAAAATTCAGAAGCTTTATAATCCCGTACACCATGGTGTAACCGAGAGCAACGAGAGCATAGAAAGAGCCTAATATCAGACCATTAGCCAGCTGTTGTAACAGAATGTCCTGGATTGACATAACAAATCCATTAAGAAAATATGGAAATCAAACCACCGCAGCCCGACAAAACAGAAGAGTCGGGCTGCTTGGATAGTTATAATTTGGGGATCATTTTACTTATTGAGAATCCACTTTCCGTCTTTTGCTACGAGAATAACAAAATTACTTCTGGCAAGAGTATTCTTATCAGTAAAGGAGATAGGACCGGCAATACCGGTAAAATCTTTGGTAGCAGCAAGCGCCTTAATAATGGCAGCCTTATCTGTGGAGCCTGCTCTGGTAATGGCATCAGCAAGCAGTTTCATACCGTCATAGGAAAGTGCCGCATAGGCATCAGGATCCTGCTTATAGGCGGCTTTGTAGTTTGCATGAAAGGCTTTGGCAGCAGGAAGATATTCAACCGTCGGATTGGAAAAACAGTAGACACCCTCAGCAGCTTTTCCTGCAATTTTAAGAAGTTTTGGTGAGTTGGAGCCATCACCGACAGCAATAAGATTTCGATAGCCAGCCTGACGGAGCTGCTTGATAACCATTGCGCCATCAGCATAATATGCTGTCCAGAAAACGGCGTCCGGTGCTTTGGATTTTATACGGGTCACCAGGGCTGACTGATCCTGCTCACCTTTATTAACAACTTCATAGGCCACGACCTCTTTCCCCATAGCGGTCCATTTTTCGCGGGTCAGTTTAGCCAGATCCTCTGAGTAACCGTCCCCCTGGTGAACAATTGCCAGTTTATTAATCCCTTTGGCTTTAAAAAGGCTGACAGCTGTTTTTACCTGGTCAAATCCAGTGGAATTAATTTGAAAAGCATTACCTGGATTAATGCCGATCAGTTTAGTAGAATTTGCCGCAGGGATGACAAGCGGTATGTTGGCATCGCCATAAATCTTCATGGTCGGAAGGGTTGCTCCGGAACAGTATCCACCGACAACACCATTAACGTTGGCAGAAACCAGCTTGCTGGCTGCAGCGGTTGCCTGCTGCGGATCACAGGCTGCATCGCCGGTCATGGTAACTATCTTCATACCGAGTACACCACCGGCTTTGTTGATTTCACCGGCTGCAAGATTGATAGCATTTTCCATATCTTTGCCATACGTTGCCTCGGAACCTGTTGTTGGAACCATGATGCCGATTTTCAGGTCAGCTGACGAGGCGACATTACCAAGCATGAGTAAACCGGCCAGTGCACCCAGAGAAGACAAAATTAACGTTTTTTTCACAATATCCTCCTTTTACATTATTATTAACTCACCATATCCCGCATCCTCAAGAATACAGGAAACCAAATATCAGAAAAAACCTGACAGTAATCTCATGATCATAATAAAGAAAAACAATGTTTGCTTGAAAAAAATTATCCCCCTGCCGTACAACCACCTCCAACCTTAATCCGAATATTAGATCCCTGCTTTTCAAGAAATTCCTTCCTTCCAACAATATATTCCCTGGAAGGTGTTTTTACATCTTCAAGTTCATAGGACCTCTCAAGCTTGGCATAGGTACCGACTCCGAGGCGATGGTAAGGCAAAATTTCAATTTCCACCAATTTTTTAAGCGAATTGGCTATGGAGAGGGCCTCAGACAGAACCTCATCCCCATCGTTTATTCCGGGAATAAGAGGGATACGCAAATGGAGTTGAACAGGAAAATCAGATTGATCAATTCTTTTAAGATTTGCAAGTATAACACTGTTGTCTGCGCCAACAAGATTTTTATGTATCTTACCATTCGGATGCTTCAGATCAACAAAGATGGTGTTTAGAAGAGGCAGAATTTTTTCAACATTCTGCCAGGGGGCAAAAAGACTAGTCTCAACAGCTGTATCAATGCCCCGCCTCCGACACTCTCCAAGTACACCCGCAACAAAGTCAGGTTGAAGCAGACATTCACCGCCGCTGACTGTTACACCGCCCCCGGAATGGAAAAAAAATATTTCATCTTTGCATATTTCTGCAACAGCCTGGTCCACCGTTATTATCCGGCCATATCCTTTTTCTACAACTGCATTTTGTGATTCGGGGGTTGAACACCACTTACAGGAAAGAGAACATCCTTTCATAAAAAGGACTACCCGCAACCCCTGTCCATCATGAATAGAAGTTCTCTCCAGACAAAGAATTACCCCTTTATTCCCCGTCTCCATATTTATCCTACGGAAATACCACTGTGGGCTGTTCTACCTATGATCTCATCCTGAACGTCTTTGCCAAGTTCAACAAAATAGGCCGTATAACCGGCAACCCGGACCAGAAGACCCCGATAATCCTCTGGGTTCTGCTGAGCCAGAATTAACTTTTCCTGATCAATAACATTAAACTGGACATGATAGACACCAAGACTGCACAGACTTTTCAACAGTGCCATCATTTGCATTATGCCATTTTCCGCAACGAGCATATCCGGCGCCACTTTCAAATTCAGAAGTGTACCCTGGACGAAACGGTCATGAGGGATATTAGAGACTGATTTCAGCACAGAACCGGGTCCGTTAAAATCAGTGCCACCCGCCGGACTTACTCCATCGGCAAGAGGCTTCCATGCTCTTTTTCCTGACGGTAAAGCTCCCACTTCAAGGCCAAAAGGAGTATTGCCGGAAACAGGGAGAATACCTGGAGTCATTCTACCGAACTTGGAATGATATTTTTCTATTTCATCAGCAAAAAAAGTAAAGATATCGCCTGCAATCAGATCTGCAAATGGCTCGTCGTTGCCATATTTAGGTGCAGAATCACACATTTTGCGGACATCCTCAAAACCGACAAAATCCTGCTCCAGAGCATCCAGCAATCTACCCATGGAAATCAATCTCTTTTCGTAAACAATATACTTTACTGCTGCGATGGAATTTATCAGGTCAGCAACACCGATAAGTATGATGCCGTTCCCGGTATTATACTTTGCTCCTCCCCAGGCATAATCTTTAGCATTTTCTATGCATTCCCTGAAAGTTAGAGAAAATACAGGAC
>JAFDME010000305.1 GCA_019306075.1 Deltaproteobacteria bacterium
ATCAGTTTTCTTTTCCAGCCCCTTTAACAGGAAGTAAGCCCCGAAACCGCTTCCACCCATATAGGTTCGATAGAACTCCTCGTCCATCGCAACACGTTCTATCTTCCCTTCGGTTAGATCAACTTTTAAAACTGTTCCAGTAAATCCTTTAGCCATAATTTCGAGCCCTCCGGGGCTGCAATCGACCTTTTTACGACATCATCATCTTATAAAACTTCCCTGTAAAGATCCCTCAGGTTCTCCCTGGTGCAGGATCTCGGGTTGGATTGATGACAACCATCAAGAAATGCCTTTTCCGTCAATTCCTCCAGATCCTCTTCTTTTACTCCTACAGCAGACAATTTCTCCGGAATACCGATACGTTTCTTCAGATCTGTCACCGCCTCAATGGCTTTTCCGGCCGCCTCCTCGAGACTCATATCGAAGGTATTGACACCAAAACATGCCGCTACCTTTGCATACTCTTCCAGACAGCTCTCCCTGTTAAATTTCATAACCGGTTCAAGACAGATAGCGTTGGCAAGACCATGAGGAACGTGGCAGACCGCTGAAAGCGAATGGGAGAGAGAATGAGCAGCTCCAAGGTCCTTTTGGAAGGCTACGGCACCCATCATTGCAGCAAGTTGCATATGGCCTCTGGCCTCAATATTATCCGGTTCCTTTACAGCGGTTTCAAGATATTGCGCCACAAATTCAATTCCCTTTAAAGCAATGGCATCACACATAGGGTGAAAATCCTTTACCGACAGGGCTTCCAGGCAATGAGTGAAAGCATCCATGCCGGTTCCAGCGGTTAAAGCAGCAGGCATTCCCAGGGTAAGCTCCGGGTCCAGCAGAGCAATGGAAGGGATCAGCAGGGGGCTACAGACAAGAAATTTCCTGCCGAGTGCTACAGAGGTAATAACAGAGCAGCTTCCCACCTCACTGCCGGTACCGGAAGTGGTGGGAACAGCTATCATCGGGGGAAGGGGACCTCTGATATTCTGGTTTCCTCCTGTAGAGATATCATAATCATTCACTTTACCGCCATGGCCGGCTATAACCTGTACCATCTTGGCCGCATCCAGGGCACTGCCGCCTCCAAGACCTATAACCCCGTCACACCCCTCATCACTGTAAATATCCACCGCCTTCTGAATATCACTGTCCAGCGGATTGGGGTTAACCCTGGAAAAAAGGCCGAATGCGATGCCTGAACTCTTCAAAATCCCCTCGACTTTTGGAAAAACATCGGTTTTCAGCATGCCCGGATCAGTCACCAGCAGAGGCTTTTTTATGGTGATATCCTGCAGATACTGAGGGAGATTATCAATAGCTCCCGCACCAAAATAGATAGTCGTCGGAAAAGAAAACTTTGCAATACCGCTGTTCATTTTTATTCTCCAGTTTTTTGTTCGCTATAGGGCAGCACAAGCTTATCGATCCAGTTCCTGAACTCACACTCCTTGATTTCACTGGAAAGCACATCATCATCGATCACCAGCTGCCACCTGAGATCTTTTCTGTCAGGTTCCCTGAAAAGAATTTTCATTTTATCAACCATATCCTTTAACTCTTCAGGCCGGCTGAAAAAACCTCTCTCTATCAGCGGCCTCTCCCTTGCAATAATCAGACAGGCCATCTCATGGAGATTATATTCAGGATGATATTGAACAGCCCAGAATGTCCCCTTCTTATGAGTGACAGCAAGAGCCTGGACGGGAGTAAAATCATTACCGGCCAGGACTACACCTCCCTCCGGAATTTCAGTTACTATATCGTCATGACTTATATACGCCTCATAGACAGGAGGTTTTCCCTGGAACATGGGATGGTTTTCCCCTTCACGGCTGAGCCTGACCTTTCTGGCAATACCCATCTCTTTTCCCCGGGAATTGGGAACCACTTTGCCGCCTGCTGCGACCGTGGCTATCTGCAGCCCCCAGCAGCTTCCAAAACCGGGGATACCGATTTCATAGCAGAGTCCGGCCAGTTCAATCTGCTTTCTGACACTTGGATTCTCATCATCAAAAATGCAGAGATTACAGCCGGTCCAGAGGATTCCTGAATATTTTGCCAGCTCCTCTTCCCCCGGCATCTCCACACCCGCATCACTGGGCAGCAGCACATCGTACTCAGCTCCCTCCAGGTTCCTCTGCAGCAGGTCACCGTAGAGCTTCCAGGCAAACTGCATTCCGGCAGCCTGCAGGTCATCACGACTGGCTTTGGGGTACCCGTCTATAATAAGAAAACGCAACACTGGTATCATCTCTTCCTCCACACTTCTATTCTTTTTTATAATCTCGTAAAAAGGTCAATCACTACTATAGATTGTTACCTCAAAAGTTTGATATACAAAGCATAAATCGAGATTTTTATGACGCTGCCCCGTTCAGTGAATCGACAATTGCGGGAAGATCAGCATAATCCCTGCAGATGGCATCTGCGCTGGTTTCGCTGCTGCCACGATCATTTACTACAGTTGTATAGATGCCCCTGGCACCAAGGCTCTGTGGTCCCTTGATATCTTTTGTATCCCTGTCTCCCACATGGACTATTTCGGTAATATCAACCTCAAGCCCTTTCGCAGCTGCAAGAAAGGTCCTGGGATCAGGCTTAGAACAGCCCACCTCATCTGAAAAGATGAACACATCAAAGTACTTTTCAATATCATTGGCCTGCAGGAGTCTGCGGAGAACACGACCGGAACTGAAAATTGTATCTGAAATCACCCCAAGCTTATATCTGCCATGGAGATCTTTAATGGCGTCAACAATGCCGGGCGCGAGGTCGGGCTGGATTTCAAATTCCATCTCTTCATGGAGCCTTACAAGTTCAGTCATCTCCCCCTCCGGCAATGTTCTGCCAAGCCCTTTCAAAACAATATCAAGACGCCCGTCCACCGGCCAGGTAAAACTGTGGTCATACCATACTTTTCGAAAAGCGGCGTCAGTTGCAGCATAAGAAACATCAACCAGCTCTCTGGCCACAGGTTCATGATTTTCAAGAAACTTCCGGACAAGTTCTCTTCTTGTCAAAAACTTTGACGACAGCCCCCGGGCGGCGCGTTTAGGCTCATCAGACTCGTCAACAATAATAGTGTCCCAAAGGTCAAAGGTTACTGCACTGATATTACCGTTCATACATACTACTCCTTATATCTGTTTTACTGACTTCAAT
>JAFDME010000061.1 GCA_019306075.1 Deltaproteobacteria bacterium
CCTCGCTGGTATACGTCCCGTTAACAAATGTGAAGTAGCTGTCTCCAAAGGAATCCGTGTGAGCAAAAGCGAACTCAAGGGTTGGTTCCTTATAGTAGATGGGCCGATAGAGGTTGGCGCCATCAAGCTCTTTGTCCAGCAAATCGAGCAGACCGTTGGCTGAATAAAAAAGTTTTTTGTCCAGGTAGAGTTTCAGCCCGGCGTTGAGATAGGCATATCGCCACATTCTTTTTTCAACAAAGAGAGGATCAAAGTGAAATTCAGGGAACATCTCTTCTGAGGGAATAAATTCTATCAAAGTTCCATTCTTGTGATCCCCCTCGCCTTTTTCTTCCCTGACGAGATCCCCGTTTGCAAAAATAGCAGTAGCATATTTTCCGTCACGGTAGGCAGTTACAGTGAATTTATCAGATAATGCATTAACTGCCTTAGTGCCTACTCCGTTAAGACCAACCGAAAACTGAAACACATCAGTATTGTACTTTGCTCCGGTATTGATAACGGAGACACAATCGACAATTTTGCCTAGAGGTATACCCCTGCCAAAATCACGCACCAAAACTATACCATCCTCAGCAATGGATATGTTTATCCGCTTTCCCGCTCCCATTATAAATTCATCGACAGCGTTATCCACGACCTCTTTTAATAAAATGTAGATGCCGTCATCGTGATTGGACCCGTCCCCAAGTCTTCCGATATACATCCCTGGCCGTTTTCGAATATGCTCCAGAGAGCTCAGCGTTTTTATCTTACTTTCGTCGTAATTGTGGGCAGATGCCTTCATAAATCTACTTCTCTGAGAGGTTGAGTTTTGCGATGCTCAGGCATACTATTGTATTTTTCCTGAATGCGCAACAGTGTTCAAATCAGCCTGATCATCACATCATTCTTATGCGTTCACAATCGGGACAAATCCAGGTAGGCCCATTACTGATACCCCATTTATTTTCCTCAAAACAGTCTTTACAAATTTGAAATCCACAGGGACAACTCCAGCAAAATTCCTGTTTGCGCCTGCAACAGGAACATACATACTCACCAAGCTTTCTTCTCCGGTAACCCTTTTTTTTATTTGTTGAACCGGTCATATGGAAACCTCACTTTCCACCCATGCCAGATATTCACTACTGACACGAGTAATATCAGAGCAGACAATTTCAGGAACTTCGTAGGGATGCACCTCGCCAAGCCTTTTTTCAACTTTTTCATAGAGGACAGAAAGAGTTTTCAACGAAAGGATATACTCTGTTGCAGTGGTAACCCTGCCCTGCCAGTGATAGCAGCTTGTTACCGGAGCAGACAACTGGGCACATGCAACCAGCCTTTCATCCAGGAACCGTTCGGCAACCTTCAAACCATCCTCTTTTTTTTCAAAAGTGGTTGAAATAATAATCAGGGAACTCATAGTAATTCCTTTTAAGACAGGCTTTATCAACAACCAAGGTTGACAGGCTACAGGTTCTTGAAGTCAGGCAGGCCTTTTGTAATAAGAAACTTTTACGACCAAAAAAAGAAAATTCGCTGGCATTTTACCTCAAATGCTTTTCTTTTGCCCCTTATTATAATATCTTGAATCTTGACTCAGAATGATCATAAATCTCTTTTTTAGACGGTGGGTGGAAAAATGTTTTTTGTTATTGATGTTGGTAATTCACATACGGTAACCGGACTCTACAGCAAGGACAAACTTGTCGGCGAATGGCGTCTTAAATCTGACAGTAAAAGTACCGCTGACGAGTTGGCTATCTGTTATGATGCGCTTTTCACCATGGCCGGTATTGATAAAACAAAGATTAAGGGAATTGTACTGGCGAGTGTCGTCCCAACCCTGGAGACCGCCTGGAGAAATTGCTGTAGAAAACATTTTAAAGGCTGCCCCGAAAAAGATCTCTTTGTTGTTGCTGTTGAGGATATCAGAGACCTGATATCCGTAAAACTTGATAATCCAAAAGAAGTCGGTGCAGACCGGCTGGTTAACGGCATTGCCGCCTGGAATGAATTTCAATGCAACCTGATAGTGATCGATTTCGGCACCGCCATAACCTTTGACTGTATTAATGAGAGATGTGAATATCTTGGAGGTTCAATCCTGCCCGGTATCGCTATCTCCCTTGAAGCCCTGGCTAACAAGACCGCGAAGCTGCCCCACATTGACGTCGCCGTCCCGCCCGCATCTATTATCGGCAAAACTACAACCCAGGCAATGAAGGGAGGTATCCTTTACGGTTATGGTGCAATGATCGATGGTCTTGTGCAGGGTATCAGCCGGGAAATGGTAACAGCTGGAGAAAAAATCAAAGTGGTAGCAACCGGTGGAATGGCACGCATTATCGAACCATTCACAACATCCATCGATCAAATCGATTCCAGACTTACCCTCAAAGGTCTTGAAATAATTTACAAAAAGAAGGTGAATAGGTGAACCGGTTTCCTCTCTATCCTCCCCCTCTTAAAAAGGGCGACACTCTGTCCATAATTGCCCCGGCCGGGCAGTTGAAGGATTTGGAAGCTTTTTCCAAAGGTATCTGCATACTCAAGGAAATGGGTTTTTCCGTTAAATTTCCGAAGGATCTCTGGCCGGGTCAGGACTATCTTGCAGACAGTGACAAAAATCGCGCAGATGAACTCAATAAAATGTTTGGTGACCCGGAAATCAACGGATTGATCATGATGAGAGGAGGATATGGATGCCTGAGAATGATGGACAGAATCGACCTGAAGCAGATTATCCGTAACCCAAAAATTATCGTCGGGTTTTCTGATATATCAATTCTGCAGAACTATCTTTATGAAAAAATCGGCATGGTAAGTCTCCATGGTCCGGTTGTCACCTCATTGCACAAGTGCAGCAATGGCGCCCTTGAAAGCTTTTATCATTGCCTCACCGGCGCATGGCATTCCCCCGTTAAACCACCGAAGATTGAAATTCTAAGACAGGGTCCGACATCGTCAGGGCCACTGGTGGGAGGCAATCTTGCCAGCATGGTCACCCTGCTTGGTACCTCCTATGATTTTAACTGGGAAGGAAAAATTGTGCTGTTGGAAGATATCGATGAACCACCGTACCGTATCGACCGTATGCTCACTCAACTTTTTCTGGCTGGAAAGATGCAGAATATATCCGGCCTTATCCTCGGGGATTTTTCTATCTCATCGTATATAGATGAGATAGAAAAACTGCGTTACAGTGAGCAGATATGGACGAGAGTATTGGAACTCTCAGCTCACTCAGCCTACCCTGTCTGGGCAAACTTTCCATTTGGACACTGCCCTGAAAATACTGCATTTCCCCTGGGTGCTTCCGCCACAATGGAAAAGAGCAAAACACGGCTGGTTTTTACCTAGAAAAGAGTTTAATATCTCCGACATGCTGTTTGACTTGAATTGCTATTAATGCTATAGAGAAGCATTATAAAATGGTCTACTGGAGCAGTCCCATTCTCATTAACTTTTATTGATAATTAAAAAACGACATGAATATTATAGCCGGGCTAAATAAGCGACGCTGTGTAATCTTGGCCATTGGCATGGCACTTCTGTTTTTCTCTGCAAACGCATTTGCTGCTGAATATGTAAGTGTAAAAAAAGACGGGGTAAATGTTCGTACAGGGCCCGGTACAGACAAGCCTGTCTCCATGGAACTGTTTGCCGGTTATCCGTTGAAGGTAATTAAAAAGCAGGGGGACTGGTACAAGGTTTCCGATTTTGAAAATGATACGGGATGGATCTATAAAAGCCTTATAACCAAAGGGGATACTGTCATTATCAACGCCAAGAAAAGCGTCAATATGCGATCCGGGCCATCCACTAAAAGCTCAATTGTCGCCGATGTTGAACGGGGTGTTGTTTTAACCAAAATATCCCGAAAAGGAAAGTGGACCCAGGTACGACACAGCAGCGGAACTGTGGGATGGGTCTATAACCCGTTGATCTGGCCCTGAGATTCTTTTTTCCCTGCCCTTCCCAGGACTGTCTCGACTGCTGTATCCAGAGCGAGGGATAGTCTTACCTTCTGTTTTGCCTTGTTGGTAAAGAGCAGATACCCCTTCTCCAGAGCGTGATAGAACAGATCTCTGGTGATTTCCACATCTTTTCTGCAGTAGTGCTTGATCAGATCTATTTTTCCCTCTTTGTACCATTTAAGTGCCTGCAGACCGTCCGCTGTCTTTTTTACCCCCAGAGTGGCTTCCGCCAGTCGATCCAGGCTCAGTCTGTATCCCAGGTAACCGTGTACTTCCTCCAGTATGTCCAGAGTCGGCAGTCTGTTCAGATCATCTGTCGTATACGCTGACAACACTCTGTTGTCAAACCGCTTGTTATTAAATCCCACAACCAGATCAAGACTCTGCAGATGCTCTACAAGACCGGTTATATTGTCTTCCAGATAAGTTACGAAATCATTCAGCTCTGAATCGAAAACAACTCCGACGGAGATACCCATTTTTTCACATTTATGCCAGCCGCCAACCTCTGCTGCGGATCGGATTGTCTCCAGATCAAAGATACCGAAACGGGCTGGAAGAACTGCAAACCCATCTCTTTTTTTTGGATGGACGGCTGTGGAAACCACAGGTTTTTCAACAACCTTATGGACAGGAGACCTTTTTAAAATCTCTTCCAGAAGTGTGAGACATGCCTGTTTATCAATGGGACGATTACCTGAACCGAATTTGGGGGAATGAACACATGAAAGGCAGCCATTTTCACAGGTGCAGCCGCTCACCGTATCTCTAGTCTGAATAAGGAGCAGATCCGCCTTGAGAAAGGCTTCTCTTGCCAGCCCCACGCCCCCGGGGTAACCATCGTAGATAAAAACGGTTCCACACTCTGTCTGATCATGAAAAGGAGTGGAAATGCCGCCAATATCACGCCGGTCACAGAGTACAAGCAGAGGAAAAAGAGCTATCATGGCATGTTCCATGGCATGTATCGCTCCCATAAAATGATACTTGTTCTCTTCCAGCGTGACCCTGATTTCAGTCGGCAGATCAATCCACATCCCTTCGGTTTCAATAATCTGTTCCGGAAGGTCCAAAGGGGTGGTTGCGATTATCTTTCGGGTTGCAATGTTTCTTTTCCTGAATCCGGTTACTTTTTCAGTGACCCTGAGTCGACCAAAAGAAACCCTAACGCCGTAGCAATTCTTTTTCTCAATCACCTCAAGGATGCGGGTCCTTTTTTCAGTTATCGGCCTGGTAAAATAATTTGGTTTCTCCCTGCGGGCAACGGCCTCTTTTGCCTCAAGGTCAAGACTGTCAATGATCCAGCTTACTCCCCTGTGAATATAGAGTGCCCCGGGATGACACTCGCTCAGAGCCCTGCCGCTGTCTATTTCCCCTATGACTTCCCCGCTCTCCCTGCAGATAATAGCAATCTGACTGCCCGTCCCCCTCAGACTGACATGACGCTGCGGATATTTTCTTGAAGAAATCCACAGCCCTCCCGATTCCGTTTCAAACAAAATACCTTTTACTGCAAGATCTGATATTCTTTGCCTGATTCTTTTGTTGCCAAATAAAACCTCCCCCTCCCTCAATGAAAGCTCTGCTGCACAGCAGTGCAGATGCTGATCCATGATAACCGTATTGACAGGATTAAGAACTGCACTCTCCGGAGACCTGGTAAAAAAATCTTCGGGGTTTCTCATAAAATGCTGATCCAGGGCGTCTTCACCTGCAATCAAAACTATTGCGGATTTACGCGTTCCTCTTCCCACCCGGCCTCCCCGCTGCCAGGTGGCCATGATCGATCCCGGGTAACCGACAAGAATGCAAAGATCAAGATCTCCTATATCGATGCCAAGTTCCAGGGCTGAGGTTGAAATGACCCCGAGAAGACTACCGTCAAAGAGCCGTGACTCTATATCCCTCCGCTCTTCAGCAAGAAATCCCGCTCTGTAGGAGCTTAACTTTGATGCAAGCTCACCAAGCCTGGGACCGGTCCAGAGATTTATCAACTCAGTCATTTTCCTGGACTGGGTGTACACAATTGTCCGCAATCCCCTTTTGACAGACGCTTCAAGCAGCTTGCTTGCGGTATAGGCTGCACTGTCCCAGGGGTTTAGCATCAGCATATTTTTTTCTGCCCGGGGAGCACCGCTTTTTTCTATTACCCTCACAGACCGGTCAAGCAGCAGACGTCCCAATTCACCGGGATTGCCGATAGTGGCGGAAAGCATTATAAACACAGGATTTGAGCCGTAAAATGAGGCTATTCTCTGCAATCTTCTAATCACCCATCCCATATGAGATCCAAGAATCCCCCGATAACTGTGCACCTCATCAATAACTACATAGCGTAATTTTTTAAACAGATGCGACCATCTGTCATGATATGGCAGCAAAGAGAGGTGAACCATTTCCGGATTTGTGAGAATAACGGGAGGAGGGTTTTTTCTTATTTTGGTTCTCTGATATGGTGATGTGTCACCATCAAAAAGTGCTGCGATTTCTTCATCCCTTCCTTCTTCAGAAAAAGGGAGGGAGGAAAAGAGGTTTCTCAGGATGCTAAACTGATCACGGGCCAATGCCTTTAGAGGAAAGAGGTAGAGTGAATATCCGGGGTCATCTGCATAGAGTTCATTAAGGACCGGAAGATTATATATCATACTCTTCCCTGATGCTGTCGGGGTGGCAACGATGACATCCCTGCCGTTCAGAATGTGGTTAATGGCCTCCACCTGGTGAGAATAAAGCTGTTCAATCCCCAATTCTTTTAAAATAGTCAGAACGGCGGAGTCCAGGTCGGGCATGCTGGACGCAAAATGAGGATCAAAAGGCAGCAAGAGTTTATGGCAGACTACCTGCGGGCCAAATTTCGGTGAACCTTTTAATGAAGAGATATATTCTGAAACGTCAGGAATCATAGTCTTTGAATGAGTCCTTACCGTAACCGGTCATTTTTAAAAATCTTGCTAAAATGGCAGGGAAAGTATATTTTGCACAGCGTTGATAAAGTAGTCATATAGTATCTCAGTGTATATAAAGTCAGGGTATAACCCGCCACTCAAAATCATCTGCGACATGTCCTCTATTGCCACCATAGGTCCAGTGGGATCAGATTGCTGCCAGGCAGCCGTTCAATATGATCCGGACGCAGAGTTGGTTCTTTTTAATAAACTTTCAGAGATCATCAGCGCCTTCAGCGAAGGCAGGGTGGATTTTGCCCTTATCCCCGTCTATAACACGCGGGAAGGTGAGGTAAAAGAATATTTCCGACTTGTCTCAAAGATGGACCAGGGATTCTGGATAGATAATGTTGTCCTTCCCATTCACCTTTCACTGGGCACCCTGCCGAGTAAAGGAAACACTCCTGCTGCTATAACTACCATCGTTGGTCGCGGATCCGTTTTCAGACAATGTGATGAATATATCGAAGACACTTTTCCTGCTGCAACCCTCAAAGCTGTTCAGGATATTGACAACGCCATGCTGGCAATCCAGGAAGAAAAGAAGGTTGATCATGCGGTTATTGATTCCGAGAGGCTTGTAAAAAAATATGGTTTTGATCTTTTCGCAAGGGAGGTGGTCTCTCATAATAAAACCCGGTTTGCAGTTATAGGCAGAGAGCCGGCCCCGGTAACCGGATATGATGCCACGGCCATAATTACCAGACCGTTAAAAGATCGTGTGGGCATGCTTGCTGATATCCTCGGGGAATTCACCAGGCGGGGTATTAATATCCTCGACCTCCAGTCTGAAAATGATGTCGAAACTCAGAAATTACGGATCTATGTTGAGGTTGAGGGACATATTGAAGATCCTAATATTTCTGGTGCAGTCAACACTATTGAATCTGTGGTTATTCAGGAAAAATCAGCCCTAAAAATCCTCGGTTCATTTCCCCGTGTAGATATGCGGGTTAAAAAAATCAAAGCCTTTGGTTTTATAGGCAGCGGAGAGATGTCACAATGGTTTGCAGACAGACTGGAAAATGAGGGCTATAAAACCAGCATCACCGGCCGTTCATCATCCATAACTCCTGCCCAAATGATTGATACAGTGGATGTGGTGATAATCTGTGTTCCTATCTCCGCCACCTCCTCCACAATCAGACAATATGGCCCCCTGCTCAAAGCTGGCCAGGCCCTGATTATTCTTGCCGGTGAATCTGAAGATACTATCCGGGCTGCACTTGATGCAACAGACCCTGGTGTGGAGGTTATGTTTGTCCATAACCTTTGGGGGCCCCAGGCAATAACCATGAAAGATAAAAATGCCGCTATTGTCAGAACTCCGAGGAGTGGCGGGTTCTGTAGTGAATTCGAAGCATTCCTTTATAAACATGGTGCAGACATCTATCATGATAATGTCAAAAAACATGATCTGCTTATGGGGGTTGGACAGAAACTTCCCACCGCCATTTCTGTTGCCCTGGCAATGACATTAAAACAGCATAAGATTACTGGTGATGATATTGGCAGTCACTCCACCCTCACCTCTCTCTATGGCATTCTTGCAATGGCCCGGGTCCATAATCAAAACCTGAGAACTTACGCTGAAATAATGGCGACGACCGGCGACGGAAAAAAAATTGTCAGCTGTTTTGCCGAAAATTTAAAGTTGATCAGCTCATTGGCTGAACAGGGTGATATCGACAGATTAACTGAAATTATGGAAGAAAACAGAAAGTCAATGACACCGGCCTTTCTTCAGTCACGTATGAACCAGGCAAAAGCTGTTGATGAAGTAATGGGCCGACCTGATATGAAATAGGATTTTATTTAAGGAGCAGGATTATGCAGGATCGTGATTTAAGTTATCTGGACGAAGTTAAAATCTGTCCTCACTGCAAGGAGAAGATGTTCTGCTGTGAGGCACCTCAAATACATGTAGGAGATGGTCTCGGCTGGGGTTCAGATGTGCTGTTCATCTGCCTTAATGATCATTGCTCGCTGTTCCTTAAAGGATGGGAACATGTGGAGGAGAAATATGGACACCATGCATCATACAGGTATATGGAGTTGCCCGGAAGTAAAGAGAGCAACGTAATGATGGTGGGAAATAAAGATGCGTTCAAGGGAAGTCTCGTTGACAAGGAGGCCATATTAAATCAAAATTCCCGCTACAAAAAAGAGAAGGAAGCAGTTGAAAAACTTCAAACCTGCGTTCAGGAAAAAAATCTTGCACCGGTGTTAACACTGCTTCTCGATGAAGCTGCCGCCAGAAGCAACAGGAAATCGGCCATCACCTATCTACAGCAATTAAATGATCTTTCCTGTATTGATCCCCTGAGGAATCATACATTCAGGGACGAAAATTTCAGATATGAGGTCAATATGAGCATCAAGCGGATACTCGCTGCAAATTTCAAAAAAGAATGTCCACACTGTGCTGAAATTGTAAAATCACAAGCAAAAAAATGCATGTACTGTAATGAAAAATTGTAACCGTTAACTCTAACCATCCTCCAGTAAAAAAGAGAAACTGGCCTGGTTGCTGTGCAGCCGGTCATTTTTTTGATTACAATTTAGCTCTTGCAAAACAGTGTCTTTCCGGGTATAAAAAGCACGCTTTTCTGATAAAAGATGGTGTATGGTGAATGTAGCTCAGTAGGTTAGAGCATCTGGTTGTGGCCCAGAAGGTCGGGAGTTCGATCCTCCTCATTCACCCCATTTTTTAATCTGGTGTTTTTTAAGGGGAGATTCTTTCTATTTAAGGAATCGCCCCTTTTCTATTTCAGCAGTAATCAGATACAGGACAATCATGCAGAACTATGCAAAAATCGATAATTCTGAAGTAATTTCCGCCCTTTTCCCGGAACCCGCAGAAAATCGGCCCGTCTGTCCGGGATATGCAGAAGATATTGAATTCGGTATATCGGACGGTAGTGTTCTTACCTGCAGATTTTATCCCGGCCGAAAAAATGATCCAACTCTTCTCTATTTCCCAAACAGTCTGGCCCCCGTCGATAAATATGATGCTATCGCTGAAAGTTTTACGGGGCAAGGCATAAACTTCCTTCTTACCTCCTACCACAGCCATGGTAACAATGAGCGCAGAGCAGGAATTGTGTCCATGATGAATAACCTGCCCTTTATTCTTCAGGAGACTGTTCTGTTTCTGAAAAAAGAGCAGTTCAGCGGACCACTTTTCACCATGGGTGAATCAATCGGGTCGGCCTTTGCCATTGAAATCACCAGTTCTCATCCAGATCAAATAAAAGGCATGATTATAGAAAGCGGATTCTGCGAAACCATCCCCTTTCTCACCGGGTCAGGCGTAACCATGGAGGGCCTGGAGCTACAGGAAAGTGATGGTTTTAACAATAAAGGTAAAATCACAGACATTGAACTGCCGACCCTTATCCTTCATGGTGCAAGAGATAAGGTTGTTCCTCCACCACAGGCCGAAACTCTGCAGGCCAGTTCAGGTGCACGCAATAAGCAGTTTTTTATTATACCGGGTGCTGAACACACAACGATAGCTGAAACCGGCGGACCACTCTATTTTCAGACAATCAAAACATTTATCGATACAGTGAGTGGTGTGAATACCTGGCGGCAGCGTCGTCGCAATTCCCGCAAACGCAAGGAATAAAACTGAATGAAACGACAAGACTACCTCTCCTGGGACGAATATTTCATGTCCGTTGCCCTGCTCTCAGCCCAGAGGAGTAAGGATCCCAACACCCAGGTGGGTGCCTGTGTCGTCAATCAGCAAAACAAGATTGTAGGCGTCGGTTACAACGGATTTCCAAGGGGCTGCTCAGATGATGATCTGCCGTGGAATCGCAGAGGGAATTTTCTGGAGACAAAATACCCGTATGTTTGCCATGCGGAACTGAATGCTGTTCTCAATTCAGTATCCCCGAATTTAACAAACTGTCGTATATACGTAGGCCTCTTTCCCTGCAATGAATGTACAAAAGTGATCATCCAGACAGGGATAGAAGAAATCATTTACCTGTCGGATAAATACAGGGAGACTGACCAGGTAAGAGCTTCAAAAATCATGCTGGACAAATCCGGGGTCTCATACAGGCAGTTTAAAACGAAGCTTAAAAAAATAGATATAGACTTTTTCCCGCCGGAGATGTGACTCCCTACTTCACTCTCTTCAGCCCTTTTCGAACAGTTTTCTTTACATCTTCCGGCGATATTTCGGGGGCAGCAACTCCGCCAAAATCTACAGCCTTAAAAAAGCGCTCTTCTCCCCCCATAGAGAACAACTCCTTTCCCTCCATCTGGGGTGTTCTCAATGTCCATGTCATCTTCTGCAGCGGTATTGCAAGCATGGTCAGAGTAATATGCCACCACTCATCATCCTTTCTCGCAGAGTCTCTCTGAATGTCATCAATATGGGCATAGAGGAGCATCTTCGGTTCTTTTGCCACGATAAGGACAATATCACCAATCGTGGTTGTATCCTTAAAGGGGACTATTTTCTTCAGTTCATCAACAATTTGTTTCATTATGGTTTCCAAACCGAATTAATCGCCATTTTTTTTGCCAGTACCCTGCTGCAACCTTGCCGGCAGCTGAGTTTGAGTGGTAATCAGATATTCAATTTTCAATTTTGGTCATTGAATCAATGACCACGGAGTCTTCGGTAAAATAACTTCGTGTGGCGGTGCGGTCAAACATTGACAACCCGTCAAGAAACGGGCCCACAAGGTCCTGCAATATGGTTTTCATCTTCGACGAAGTCTCCTTGTCCTCCATGGCGATCATGGCACTGCCAAGGTTGAGAAGAGTTTTGGTAATGGTGATCAGTCCAACGTTGTCAGTATAACTGATGTTGTTATTGGCTTTTGAAAGACCCAGATCAACCTGAAGAAACTTTGGATCCGTTGGCAGGCCATCCCCATCAATGCTGGAATCGATGACCTGTCTTGCAAGTTCTCTGCTGTTACCGAGATAAAAATAGTCTTCCAGGAAACCATAGAGAGGTGCAAGACCATCCTGTGGTGCGTCCTCCCAGGAGTAGAACTGTGCAGAATGATACTTTTCTGTTTTCAATGGAACATTGTAACTTTTCGCCAACTTTTCAAGTGTTGTCGCAAGCTTGTCCTGTTCTTCAACCTTAAATAACATAATCCCATAAGGGATCGGCAGACTGCTTTCTTTACGACCTGGAATTATTATATAACTTAACTGGTTTCCCAGCATGGTGAAAAACTCATCGCTGGTTATTCCCCCCTGCTCCTGCAGAATTTTCGAAAATTGTATCACTCTTTCATCATCTTCACCGGCTTTTTCAATGTAGAGCTGATAAAGCAGTTCAAAATCAACTATATTGGTCCAGTAAAACACCAATGGATCCCGGGGGGAGAATCTCATGGTGTCGCAGACCAGCGGTTCGGTGCTCAGGCGCTGCTCGACAGCACCATTCACCATTTCACGATTATAAAGTACCATGATCCTGTCACTGATCAGCGATTCATTTTTCCATGCACCATAAGAAAAACCGGCGAACCCTGCTGTGCCATCCAGTTCCTTTTCAACAATATCCCGTGACGAAAATTCGTATAAAGCCAGATGTTCTGTAATAAAATTCCTGATACTCCCCAGCCCCAGAAACAGATATTGATCAGGATGAGAATAATGATCTCTCAACCTGGAATAGTCCTTCTCTTCAGCCAGTGACGGCAATTCATGATCATATGTATCAATACATTTACGCAGCTGTCCCTCTTCAAAACTGATGAGAATAAAACCGCCCATTGCCACTGCCGAGATAACATCATCATCTATGGAAATTCGTTTGATATGGTAATTGCCGTACTGG